>CAZVMY010000032.1:0-13100 GCA_964628955.1 uncultured Methylocystis sp. | reverse complement strand
CGAGGGCCGTCGTCGGCTCGTCGGCGATGAGCAGCGCCGGCTTGCAGATCAGCGCCATGGCGATCATCGCCCGCTGGCGCTGGCCACCCGAAAGCTCGAACGGATAGGAGACGAAGGTCCGTCCGGGCTCCTTGAAGCCGACCTTGGCGAACAGCGCCTCACAGCGCTCGCGCGCTTCCGTCGGGCTCACCCGCTCGTGCAGGGTCAGCGCCTCGCTCACCTGATCTCCGACCGTGTGGAGCATCGACAGCGACGTCATCGGCTCCTGGAAGATCATCGAGATGCTCTTGCCACGGATCTCGCGCATCGCGGCAGAGTCCTGGTCGAGCGCCGCGATGTCGGTGGTCCGGCCACTGCCCGGATCGCGAAAAGTGATCGCGCCGCGGGTGATCTGCCCCGTCCGTGGCAGGATGCCGAGAATGGCCTGTGCCGAGACCGACTTACCGGAGCCCGACTCGCCGACGACGGCGAGCGTCCGCCCGGCGAACATTTCGAACGAGATGCCCTTGACCGCGCGCACGATGCCCGCATCGCCTTCGAAATCGATGGCGAGATCGCGGACCGAGAGCAGCGGCGTGCCTGTCATGAACCTGGCCGGGGTGAGCGCAAATATCCGGGCACGATCACATACCTATACGTCGCACTTGTGAAGTGCCGAACGCCCGGCCGGACTTCGACCCTTCGCACGGACGCGGGGTAAGCTGCAACGCGGGATGTCACACCTTCGCGAAAACGTCAGACGCCCGACGCCATCTCGCAGCCGGATGCGCGGCGGTGAGTGCCAGAAGCGCGTCGCAGAAGCGCCAGACCCGCGGCTGGTGACGGAGATGATGTGTCAGCAGCCCGATCGGCGCGAGGTTTCCTGACGCGATCCGCGTTTCGATCCGCGCCGTGAGCCCGTCCAGCAGCGCGACTTCGTCGGTCAGTCCCTCGCCGCCATGCCAGGCGATCGGATCGAGGTCTGTGTTGATGATCTTCAGGGGTACGCACTTATCGGGCGGATCGCCCCAGGCTGAAAACCCGGTGAAGCCTTCCGCGATCAGCCCGGCAATCAGCCCCGGTGCATGCCGGTTCCAGGGCGGAACGAAGACGGCGAGAGCCTTGGGCCCGAACAGGGGTCGCAGCCGGGCGAGGCCCGCCAAGGCTTCCGCAACGAGAACGTCCAGCGGCCGGTCGGGGCCGAACTCGGCCTTCTTGCTGCCCGGTGGCGCGTGGTTGCGATGCGACCAGCCGTGCACCAGAACGTGGACCAGGTTCTCGTCTTGGAGCCGTTGCGCGAGGCTCTCTTCGCAGGGTTCGGGGATCACCGCCAGCGCGACGGACACCGTATGGTGTGCGGCGAGTGCCAACAGACGGTCCAGGGCGGGCGTGGCCGCGACTGCATCGTCGTCGCGCCACCAGAAATCCAGAGATCTCCCGGCCGCCGCCGCCCTATCGAGGGTGCGCTCCAGCCTCCGCCAGGCATCGACGCGGGCGCGGGCGCCGGCGGTCGTGGCCTCGACGGCCGTCACGGTTCGCGTGTTCCCCTCGAGCGACACGGCTGCGGCCGGCGGCGCTGGACGAGCGAGGGCGGTCGTCACGGCCTTGGCCAGGGTCGCCGGCGCAAGCTCGGCTTCGCCCAGCACCGTCGTCAGCCCTGCGACAGCGAAGCGTTCCGCGCGCTGGCGCTGTTCGGTCTCGCGGCCGACCTCGAACGGGACGACGACGGAGCGCACGCGCGCGACCAGCAGGTCGAGCATGGTGTTGTAGCCGGCCATGCTCACCGAGAGCCGGGCGCGCTCGAGCAACTGCGCGAAATCCGGCCTGACCCGCTCGACCACGGCGTTCGCCGGCGCAGCCGCCGCGATCGAGGCGAAATCGGTCGCGGCGATCCCGTTCCCGAGCAGGATGCGCCAGGTCAGCGCAGGAAGCAGCGCCGCCGCGCCGATCGCCGCCCGGGCCAGCGGCAGCCCGGCCGCGCTGCCGCCGCCCGATACGACGACGTCGTCGGCTTCGGCCCCTTCACGCGCGGTGTCGTTCATGGCGGGTGTGGCCCGATCGTCGACCACGTAGCCGGTGTATATCAGGTCGCGCTCGATCACTGGCGTCACCGGCCACGAGGCATCGAGCGCGAGGACGGCGGGATCGCCGTGCACCAGCACGCCGTCGTAGAACCGGCCGAGCCGCTCCTCGACATCGGTGACGCGGGCGGGCTTCGATGGCGGCACGAGCACGTCGCGCACTGAGGCCAGGATCGCCGGGCGCCGATCGAGTCCCGCCGCTGCCGCCAGCAGCGCATCGAACTCCGCTGCGAGCTGCCGCCGGCCGAACGGAAAGAGCTCGGTCAGGAGCGCGTCCGGTCGGGTGTCGACGAGCGTCTCGATCAGCCGCCGGCGCCGGCGTTCCATGTAGTCCGCGTCGGCGACCCCGCCATCGGCGGTGATCAGGCGTATGAAATCGGCGCCATCGCTGCGGAGCGGCGGAAGTTGAACCATCGCCACGCAGTCCGGCGAACCCGCAGCCGGCATCCCGCCCGAGACGAGCGTCACCCTGTGGCCAGCACGGGCGAGGGCGCGGCCGATCGTGCGCGCGCGGGTGAGGTGCCCGATGCCCAGCAGATGCGTCACGACGATCAGCACGTCGAGGCGATCCGCGCGCGTGGTGGGTTCCGGTGACTGGCTCACGGCGGGCCGGCATCGGTTTGGGCCCGGGCGCCCTCATCGCCGGCGACGAGCGGTTCGAGAGCCCGGCCGAGAATTGCGGCCGCGCCGTCGACCGTGCGGCAAGCCCTGACGAAGCGCTGGCCCTCGGCCGAAAATTTCAGCCGAAGGTCCTCGTCGTCGAGCAGGGACCGGATCGCGGCAGCCATCGCGGACGGATCGCGCGGCGGAGTGAGAAGCCCGGTGCGGCCATCCTGGATGACGTCCGCCACTCCTCCCTCGGCACCGGCCACCGGCACCGCTCCGAAAGCCTGGGCTTCGAGGAAGGCCATGCCATAAGCCTCGTCCACGGCCGGCCAGACGTAGAGGTCGGCCTCCTGATAGAGCCTCGCCAGCGCGTCGCGCCCGGAGACGAGACCGAGAAAACGAACGCGCGACGCGCGGCCGGCGAAGAGGCGTTCGACTTCCGGCCGGGCCGGGCCGTCGCCCGCGATCTCCAGCGACCAGTCGCGATCGTCGAGGCAGCGGAGCGTCGTCGCCAGCAGGTCGTAGGACCGCAGCTTGGCACCCGGCCGCATCATCGCGACGGTCAGCAGCCGCGGCTGCGCCTGCGCCTGCGCGGGGCGCGGGGCTGGCGCCGGCCATTCGTCGAGATCGAGAAACGGCGGCAGCAAGACGGCGCGGCGATCGAACATCTCGGCGTCGACGGCGGTCATCGGAAACAGCAGATCGGCGGCCCCGAACGCGGCCTCGGCGGCGGCATGTCCCGCCGCATGGGGACCGTGCGCGCGTTTCGGGGCCGAAGAAGGCTCGGCAATGACGTAGGGAATGCCGAGACGGTCCGCAACCGCTGGCCCCAGCAGGTCGGGGGCCTTGTAATGGCAGTGATAGGTGAACCACAGCGCCGGCTTCAGCGCGTCCGGGCGTCCGGCATACTCGGCCGCCAATCGTGACGCCTCGGCCGCGGCGGCGCGCTCCAGATCGGCGAACGACGGGTCGGTCTCCGGCTTGTGGAATAGGCGGAGTGTCGACGCGAGCTCGGGCTCGAATCCGGCGCGCGACAGCGCCTTCGACATCAGCCGCGCCATCGTGCGGTCGCCGGACGGGACGGGATGATCAGGCGACTTCATCGGCGCATAGAACGCCAGCCTTCGCCGTCCCCGAGGCGAGGTCGTGCCCCGAGGCGAGGTCATGCCCCGAGGCGAGGTCATGCCGGTGTCATGCCGTGATCATGGCGCGCAGCCTGGACTCGATCGTGTCCAGACCGGCCACGAAGGAGAACTGCGCATGGACGCGTGCATGACACGCCTCGCCGAGGCGGTCGCGCAGCTCCGGACTCCGGATTGCGCGCGCGATCGCCTGTCCGAGCGCCGTCGGATCGGCGGAGGGCACCAGCAGCCCCTCGACGTCGTGACGGATGAACTCGGGGATCGCGGCGAAATCGGTGGCGACGATCGCCAGCCGCTGCGTTGCGGCTTCCATCAGCACGTTCGGCAACCCGTCGCGGTCGCCGGCGTCGCCCTCGCGCGACGGGAGGACGAAGAGATCGGCGGCCCGCATCCTTTCGATGACGGCCTCCTGCGGCTGCCCGCCCATCCATTCGATCCGCCCCGCGATCCCGAGCGTCGCGGCCCGGGCCTTGAGATCGTCGAGCAGGAACCCGGAGCCAACGTGCACGAACCGCCAGTCGAGGTCCGACGGCAACTGTGCGAGGGCGTCGAGGAGATCGGCATAGCCCTTCTTGGCCACGGCGCGGCCGACCGAGAGCAGGACGACCGGATCGCCGGAAACCGTGCCGTCGCGGGCGGCGCGGGCGGCAGGCGGCGGGAACCGTGAGAAGTCGAGCCCGTGGTAGACGAGTGCGACTTTGGCCGCGTCTTGCGCTGGAACGAGAGCCGCGAGCCGGTCGCGGCCGGCGGCGGTGCAGGTCACGCCGAACGCGGCATCCGCGATCTTCTCGCGCTTCTCCCAGTCGGGACCGGTCCAGATGTCCTTCGCATGGGCGGAAAAGCTCCAGGTCCGCCCGGTGAGCAGGGCTGCATAGCGTGCGACGCTCGCCGGCGTATGCAGGAAATGCACGTGGATGTGCCGGAGCGCGCCGTCGAGTTCGCGTGCCAGCACCAGGGCCTGGCCGAGGCGCCGCATCCGGTTGGGCGATGGGTCGCGGACCAGATCGCGCCAGAACAGGCGCAGCAGCGCCCCCATCGCCGGCCGGCGCAGCCCCGCCGCGAGGCCCCGCAACACACGCAGCGGCGCGTGATGGAGATACTCCGGCAGGTAATGCGTCGACGCGGCGATCTGGCGATGCATGGGATGAACGTACCGGTCGGTCGGATGCCGGAGCGACCAGATCTGCAGCCGGAAACCGCGCCGCTCCAGACCCAGCAGTTCCTGCGCGATGAAGGTCTCCGAAAGCCGGGGGTAGCCCTTGAGGAGGACGGCGAGGCACGGCTGCGCCGCGGCGGTCGACGCCGGCCGATCGGGCTGCCTGCGGGCGAGCATCAGGGTCGCCGGCCGCTATTCTGCCGCCCGGCCGATCGCCGTCTCGAAGCGCTGTGCCCGTCGCGCCTGCTCCAGCCAGGGCTTGACCTTGGCCGTGATCTCGTCGAGGCCGCCGAGCAGGCCGGGGGTCGTGACGTCCGACGGGCGAGGCCGCAGCAGCAGTGCCTCGATCGCGTCCGCCATCGCTTCGGGATCACGCGGCTGCCCGCTCTCGAGCGGATCGACCAGCATTCCGGCGAGGCCGAGCCGCTCAGCGGCGCTGGCCCGGATATACTGCTCGAGCCGCGGTCGCGTTCGCGGCACGATCAGCGCGCGCTTGTCGAACGACAGGATCTCGCAGAACGTGTTGTAGCCGCCCATGGCGACGACGCCGGCGGCGCGGTCGAACAGATGCTCGATCTTCGCGTCGAAGGCGATCGCGTCCATGTTGGGCAGCCTGTCGATCCGGTCGTGGAAGGCCTTGCGCCGCGTGCGGTCGATAAATGGGCCGAAGACGACCAGCGCGGGAACGAGCGTCGGTCCACGCGCCTCGTATCCGGAGATCACCCAGTCGATCAGGTTGTCCCCGTCGCCGCCGCCGCCGGTCGTGACCAGGACGAACGGCTTGCGGGTCAGCTTGGGGTGGCGCGACAGCGACGATTCCTGCGGCAGCGAGCGCCTGAGATATCCCGTGTAGTGGATCCGGTCCCGGACGTGGCCGGGCAGCGGGAGTGCGGCCAGCGGCTCATAGATTTCCTTGAGGCCATAGACCCAGATGTCGTCGTAATAGTCGGTGAGGACCTGGTTGGCGCCCTTGCGCTCCCATTCCGGCAGCAGATACGCCGGTTCGTCCATCACGTCCCGGATGCCGAGCACCAGCCGGCAGCCCTTGCTGCGCAGCATGTCGATCGTGCGCAGAATCTCTCCGCGGAAGCCCGTCGGCTCCTTGTCGACGATGAAGATGTCGGGCGCGAAGGTCTCGGCGGTCTGAAAGATCAGAGCTTCGCGTAGCCGCAGCGCCTCGTCGATCTCGACGTTAAGGTTGAGGCTCGTATAATCGCCATCAGGAAGTTTGACGACGCCGGGCACACGAACGTAATCGATGCCGTTGCCGAAATCGAAATTGCCTATGACCGGCGAACCCGAGATAATCAGGATCGATACATCGGGATTTCTCTTGACGATTTCGTTGGCGATCGCGCGCGAACGCCTGAGATGACCAAGACCGAACGTGTCGTGGCTATAAAGCAATACACGCGGAGCGCGTCTTAATCTTTGCATGACGATGTGCCGTCTCGCGCCGCGGCCGCTAACGCGGCACAAGGAAGCACGCCGGCCGTCGGCGTTCAAGCCGTCCGCCATGGCATGCCGACGAATTGCAGGTCACAAGTTTCGCTACAGCACATGGTGAACCCGCGCCGCGCGTGCAAGTCGGACCCGGCAAAACGTCATCTGCCTCCGGCGCAAACGGCTTGCCAGCGCCGGCTGCCGGACGCATGAACGGGAACGACGGGTTCTGGCTTCCGCCGGGCCGTCAGTCTTCGGATTGCGCGATGGAACGCAGCCTCTTTCGCTACATTTGGCAGCACAGCCGGCGGGACCAGATCATCATCATGATGGTCGTTCTGGTTTCCTTCCCGTTCTATTTCATCTCGCTCGACCTGCCGAAGCAGATCGTCAACGAGGCCATCCAGGGCAGGGCGTTCACAGAAGGCCGGACGACGGCGCTGTTTCTGCAACTCTCGGTTCCGTTGCCCACGTCGCTGGGCGGGACCGTCCGTGTGTTCGAGGGCGTGCAGCTGCCGCGCATCGAGTATCTGTTCGCGTTGTCCGGGCTGTTCCTGCTGCTGGTGATCGTCAACGGTGCCTTCAAATACGTGATCAACATCCAGAAGGGGGTGCTGGGCGAGCGCGTGCTGCGGCGCCTGCGCTATGAGCTCTTCGCGCGGCTGCTGCGCTTCAGGCCGGAGACGCTGCGCAACGTCAAGCCGGCCGAAGCGGCGACCATGATCAAGGACGAGGTCGAGCCGATCGGCGGCTTCATGGGCGATGCCTTCGTGACGCCGCTGTTCCTCGCCGGCCAGGCGATCACGGCGTTGCTGTTCATCTTCGTGCAGAACGTCTGGCTGGGGCTGACGACGGCCGCCGTCATCGGCATTCAGGGCTTCATCATCCCCAAGCTGCGGCGCGAACAGCTCCGGCTCGGCAAGGAGCGGCAGCTCGCCTCGCGGCAACTGGCCGGCCGCGTCGGCGAGGTCGTCGAGGGCATGGCCGCGATCCAGATCCACGGCACCGGCCGTTTCGAGCGGTCCGACATCGGCAACCGCCTGGGCCACCTGTTTCTGATCCGGCTGAAGCTCTACGAGCGCAAGTTCCAGGTTAAGTTCCTGAACAATCTGCTCGCGCAGATGACGCCGTTCCTGTTCTTCGCGATCGGCGGCTATCTTGCGCTGATGGGGCAGATCGACATCGGCCAGCTCGTCGCCGTCATCGCCGCCTATCGCGACGTTCCGCCGCCGATCAAGGAATTGATCGACTGGGACCAGCAGCGGCAGGACGTCGAGATCAAGTACGAGCAGGTTTTGCTCCAGTTTGCTGTGGACGAGGTTCTGCCGGACGACGAGCCGGCGGCTCCGGCCGCGCCGACCGAGGTCAAGGTCGAAGCGAGATCGCTGACGTTGCGCGACATGCGCGGCAACGCTCTCGTCGACAACCTGAACCTGGTCCTGTCGAGCCATGAGCATGCGGCGCTGGTCGGCGGGAGCGGCGACGGTCAGGATGCGTTCGCCAAGGCGCTGGGCCGTCGCATGACGCCGCTGCCGGGGCACCTGTTCGTGGGAGGGTGCGACGTGGCGACCACGCCCGGCACGATGCTGGCCCGGCTGCTCGCCTATGTCGGTCCCGATCCGGTGATCGTCAGCGGCTCGATCCGCGACAATGCGCTCTACGGCCTGAAGACGTCGCCCCCGCCGGCCGCGAGACCGGCCGACAGCGTCGCCCATCGCGAGGCACGACGGACCGACAACTCGGTCGATCCCGTCGATGCCGACTGGATCGATTACGCGGCGGCGGGAGCCACTGGACCCGGCGACATCGACGACCGCATCATCGACGCGCTGCAGGTCGTCGGCCTGCATCAGGACGTCTACCGTTTCGGGCTCGCGAGCGGCGTGAGCCCGCAGCTGCGCGACGAATTGGCCGGTCGCATCGTCGAGGCTCGTGCGGCCGTGCGCGCGGCGCTGGCCGGCGACGATCGTGGCCGGCTGGTCGAACCGTTCGACCTGACGCGCTACAACCGGAATGCCTCGATCGGGGAGAACCTGCTGTTCGGCGTTCCGGTCGGCGATACCTTCGCCGATGCCAATCTCGCCACGCATCCCTTTGCGCGCGCCATCATCGAGGGCGAGGGGCTGACGCAGGTTCTGACCGACGTCGGCCTGAAGATCGCCGAGACGATGTTGGAAATCTTCCAGGGCATGCCGGCCGGACACTCGTTGTTCGAGCGCTTCTCGTTCATTTCCGCTGACGAACTGCCGCAGTTCGAGATGTTGGTGCAGCGCTGGAAGAGCCGTCGGCGCAGCGACGAGACCGCGTCCGATCGCGACAGGCTGATCCGCCTCTCGCTGCTCTACATCGAGCCGCGGCATCGTCTCGGGCTGATCAGCGAGCAGCTCCAGAACGACATTCTGGCGGCGCGCGCCAGCTTCCGGAAAATGGTGCCGCCCGACCTGCAGAGTGCCGTCGAGTTCTACGATCCGGACCAGCTCTGCGTGGCCGCTCCGCTCCGGGACAATCTGCTTTTCGGACGCATCGCCTACGGCGTCTCGGGTGCCGCGGAGCGGGTGCAGAACATCGTGCGCGAGGTAGTGGAGAGCCTCGGGCTGACGCGCGACATCTACCGCGTGGGCCTCGATTATCAGGTCGGGCTCGGCGGCCGCGCGCTGATCGGCACGCAGCGGGCCGCGCTCGACATTGCGCGCTGCCTCGTCAAGCGTCCGCCGATGCTCGTGCTGCACGATGCCGTGGCGGCGTTCGGCGACGGCGAGGGCGTCAAGCTGCTCGGACGCATCGCCCAGGCGCGCGGCGAGAGCGGACTGATCGTGACGCTGCGCGAAGACCAGTTCGCCGGCCTCGACACGCTGCTGCCGTCCGGCACGGGCTTTGCCCGGATCATACGGTTCGCTAACGGCCAGGTCGTCAAATCCGAAGATCCGACGGCGCCGGCCGAGGCTCAGGCCTCGACCGTCGCTGCCTGAACACCATCGTCCGGGAGGGTTCCATGAGTCTCGAAAGCGAGGTCCGGTCGCTACAGCAGGTGCCGATGTTCCGCGAGGTCGAGCCGGCGCGGCTGAAGCTGCTGGCATTCACCAGCGATCGCGTCGATCTGATGCCGGGCGAAACCTTCTTCCGCCAGGGCGACATGTCCGATGCGGCCTTCGTGATCCTCGAGGGCAAGGCCAGCATCGAGCTGGAAACGCAGAGCGGCCGAATCAAGCTCGGCGAACTCGGCCGTCACGCCATCCTCGGCGAAATGGGCGTGATCAGCGACAAGCCGCGCTCGGCAACGGTGGTCGCGATCGACCACGTCGTGGCGCTGAGGATCGGACGCGACGTCTTCTTCGAGATCCTGAAGGAGTTCCCGAAATTCGCCGTCGCGATCATGCGTGATCTCGCAGAGCGGCTGGAACGCGCGAACTCGCTGATCTCGTCACTGTCGTCGCGCTGAAAAAGAAAGGGCCGGACGTCGGGAGGAGACGTCCGGCCCGGAAGTCCCGGCCCGGGAGGAGGAGGCCGGCTTCGTGGCAGCGCCGCAGCCTCGACGCCGGGGAGGGGTGGCGGAAGCGGCTGCGCTGACCACCCGAAAATCGTTCATGTCTGAACGGAAAACAACGCGACTTTTCATATGGCAGGGTTGCGCAGGACGAGCAGCTTCGCGACGAGCCATGTGCGATGGCGCACAGACATGTGGGATTTGTGCTGGCGGCCGGCCGCTCAGAAGGCCCAGCGCTGCGCCTTGCTGACGAGGAAGTCGCGGAAGACCTGCACCCGCGCGACGCCCTTCATCTCCTCAGCATAGACGAGGTAGCAGTCCAGTTCCGGCATCGGCTCGGCCGCGAGCAGTTGCACCAGACCGCTGTCCGGCTCGACGATATAGCCTGGCAGCACCGCGATGCCGAACCCGCGCTGCGCCGCGCGGAGCAACCCCGTCATGTTGTTGATGACGAAGGCGGCGCTGCGCGGATCGCGGTGATCGCGTCCCGCGGTCATGTGCCAGTTGATGTCGATCAGATAGCTCGGCAGCGTGCCGCCGAACATCAGGAGCCGGTGCTCCGACAGGGAGTCGACGGTTTTCGGCTGACCATGCCGCTTGAGATAATCAGGGGCGGCATAGGCCTGGAAATGCATCGTGAAGAGCCGCCGCTGGATCAGGTCGCCCTGAACGGGCTGCCTCAGCCTGAGTGCGACGTCCGCCTCGCGCATCGAGAGATCGAGTTCGTCGTCGGTCAGGATCACCTGAAGGCTGATCTGGGGATACTGGTCGAGGAACTCGCCGACGCGGGGCGTCAGCCAGTGCGTCCCCAGGCCGACGTTCGCGGTGACGCGCAACTCGCCGTTCGGCTTCTCTCGGCTGTCCGAGAGCTGGGAGCGCGTCTGTTCGAGCTTCTGCAGCACCTCGCGTGCGGTTCGAAACAGCAGTTCGCCCTGCTCGGTGAGGATCAGGCCGCGGGCGTGCCGATGGAACAGCGGCACCTTGAGGTCCAGTTCCAGCGCGCTGACCTGACGGCTCACCGCCGATTGCGACAGGCCCAGAGACGTACCGGCATGGGTGAAGCTGCCGGCTTCGGCGGCGGCGAAGAAGATGCGGACCTTGTCCCAATCCATCGCGAGGTCCCGATGCACCGTCCATGAACCGCCTGTCGGCGGTCGCGCAGCCGCCGGCGCGGCGGGCCGGAGAGTGCCTCGCGCGCCACGATTTTGCCAGTGCAAAGGCGGTTCGGAGAATAAAGCGCCGTGCTATTCCGCCGCCTCGGCGACCTGCACCGGCATCGCATGGAGCCAGCGCTCCGCTTCGAGCGCGGCCATGCAGCCCATGCCCGCTGCGGTCACCGCCTGCCGATAGATGTCGTCGGTGACGTCGCCAGCGGCGAAGACTCCCGGCCGGGAGGTGGCGGACGAGTCCGGCGCGGTCCAGACGTAACCGTTCGGCTTGATCTCGATCTTGCCCTGGAACAGCTCCGATGCCGGAGCGTGACCGATGGCGACGAAGACGCCGTGCACCGGCAGATCGCGGACCGCGCCGGTCTTCACGTCCGCGATCCGGACGTGGGTGACGCCGAGCGGCTGCTCCGTGCCGCAGATCTCGTCGATGGTGGCGTTCCAGATCACCTCGATCTTGGGATGACGGAAGAGCCGCTCCTGCAGGATTCGTTCGGCCTTGAACGCGTCGCGGCGATGCACGACCGTGACCTTGCTCGCGAGATTGGCGAGATAGAGCGACTCTTCCACGGCGGAATTGCCGCCGCCGACCACGACGACGTCCTTGTTGCGGTAGAAGAACCCGTCACAGGTGGCGCAGGCGGAGACGCCGAAGCCCTTGAACCGGTCTTCCGAGGGTATGCCCAGCCATTTCGCCTTGGCGCCGGTGGCGATCACCAGCGCGTCGCAGGTGTAGGTCTGCCCGCTGTCGCCGCTGAGGCGGAAGGGGCGCCGTTCGAGGTCGACGCCGACGATGTGGTCGGAGATCATCGCGGTGCCGACGTGCTCGGCCTGCGCCTTCATCTGCTCCATGAGCCAGGGGCCCTGGATGACGTCGGCGAAGCCCGGATAGTTCTCGACGTCCGTCGTGATCATGAGCTGGCCGCCGGGCTCGAAGCCGGCGATCATCACCGGCTCGAGCATGGCGCGCGCGGCGTAGATCGCCGCCGTGTATCCGGCCGGTCCGGAGCCGACGATGATCAGCCGGGCATGGCGGGCGCTGCTCTGTTGCGGGCTCATCGTGGTCTCCGGGATGGTTCGGCGCCGTGGTCTTCGGCCGGCAATTTAGGTGGTGTCCCGTCGCGACGCAAAGCGGCGTGCGATCGCGACGGCGATGTCCGGCGTCGCGTCGAGGGGCGGGTAACGGAAACGTTCCAGCGTCGGGCCGAGCATACGCACGGCTCCGTGATCCCGCAGCGCCTGCAGGAACATCCGTGTCTTGCGCGAGCCGCCCGACGGCTCGAAGGCCAGGATCGGTGATCCCGTCGCCGCCGCCTCTCCGAGCATGTTGATGGAATCGGCGGTGACCACCAGATGGTCCGCGAGCGCCAGCAGGCCCGGCAGCGGATTTTCGCCCGTTCCGTCCCAGACGTAGCCGTTCGCGGCGCGCGCCAGCGCCGCGATCCGGGTCGCCAGCACCGGCGGCGTGCGCCGCGAGGCGGTCACGGCCAGCGTGGCGCCCTGCGCGGCGATGGCGCCGAGCAGCCCGGCGAGCCGCTCCACGTCGGCAGCGACGAACCGGTGATGGCGGCTGTCGCCGCCGAGGAGCACGGCCACGAGCGGTCGCCCGAGGCTGGCCAGCGCGGCGACCGGCGCGGCCCGGGCGGCGGCGAGACGCTCGGGGCTCAGCCGATGCGGTGACGTCATGGTCACGATCACGTCATCGCCGCGCCGCCGGTCATGCGACGGCACCCAGACCAGATCGGCCGCGCCGTCGAGCCGGGGGTCCTTGAGAAAGACGGTGAACGGTGCGTCGGGACCGGCGCCCCACACACGACGAAGATGCCTCAGGTGCGGGACCACGCGGCGGCCCGACGCGATCACCAGACCGCGCATCGGGAACGGCGGCGCCAGCGGACTGCCCGGCTGTTCCGGCCGGTCCGTTCGGGCGATCGGCGCGAAGGCCGGCAGCCACGAGAAGGGCGGACGAGGCGACACGCGGCGGCGCTCCGGCTCCAGGCCCAGCCGTTCGGCGACGCCGACGCACTGCTCCTCGTCGCCGGC
>CAZVMY010000031.1:0-13243 GCA_964628955.1 uncultured Methylocystis sp. | reverse complement strand
GGCGAGGCCGAAAAGCTGGCGCGAGAGACCGACCGCGAAGTCGCAGATGTCGATCATCTCCTGCACTTCGCCGAGGCCTTCCGAGACGATCTTGCCGGCTTCGAGCGTCACGAGCATGCCGAGATCGGACTTCGCCGCGCGCAGTTCCTCGACGAGCAGCCGGACCAGTTCACCTCGCCGCGGCGCCGGCACCAGCCGCCAGCGCAGGAAGGCATCGTGCGCCCGGCCGATCGCGGCATCGACGTCATGCGCCGACGTGGCAGCGACCGTCGTCACGACCTCGCCGCTGATCGGCGACCGGGCAGCGAGCCCGCTCGCTGCGAAGGCGGTTTCAGGAACGTCGAGGCGTCGCAGAAGATCGAGGCAGGCCTCGCGGACGGGCGTCAGGGATGGCGGAGCGGACAGAGGCGCGTTCATGCCCTGACGGATAGCGTTTCCGGGGGCGGCCGGGCAAACGATATGTCGTCCTGGGCGCGGAGCCTGGGTCCAAGTCAGAGAACGATGTCGAACCGGCCGGCGACCGAGCCCTGTTCGAGCCCGTTCGCCGCTTCGAGGCGGACCGTCACGGCGTCGCGCCGTCCGCCGAGGCTGCGATAGAGGCCGTCGCGCTCGTTCAGCGGCTCGCCGGCGACGTACATTTGCGTCACGAGCGTGCGCCGGTCAGGCGCCATCACGGCGAAGTGGATGTGCGGCGTGCGCCCGGTATATGGGGCCGGTCGGATCGTGCGGAACGAATAGCTGCCGTCGGCAGCCGAGATCGCGCGGCCGAACCCCTGGAAGGCGGTGTCGCGCAACCCGCCGCTGCCCGGATGCAGATAGCGCCCGTGCACGTCGCATTGCCAGATCTCGACCTCGGCTCCGGCGACCGGCCGCCCGTCCGTGCCGAGCACGCGGCCGTTGATGTGTGCGACGGTTCCCTCGGCGCGAGCGGCCGAGCCGCGCAGGACCACGAGATCGTTGTCGACGTCCGGCGGGAACCGGACGGGATAGAAGGGGCCGAGCGTCTGCGCCGGTGTCGGCTGCAGCCGTGCCTGCGCGGCGAGGGACGCAGGGACGACCAGACCGCCCGCCGTGACGACGGAGCCCACGAGGAAGCGACGACGGCCGAGCTGCGGCGTTTCGACTGGCATGATGCTTCCTCCATCACCGAACGGCGGCTCGCATCGCGCGAGGCGCTCCGCTAATCACGTCCGGACCGCTCGACAGGATGGCAGCGCATCGTGGCCGGAACATGTGACGTCTGTATCGCCGGTGGAGCCGTGATCGGCTCGGCCATCGCGTGGCATCTGGCACGGCGGCTCGGGCCCGGCCATCGCATTCTCGTCGTCGAACCGGACCCCAGTTACGCGCGCTCGGCCTCGGCGCTCTCCGCAGGATCGATCCGGCAGCAGTTCAGCGCTCCGGTCAACATCGCGGCCTCGCTTTATGGCATCGCGTTCCTGCGCTCGATCGGCGACCGGCTCGCGGTGCTGGGCGCACAGCGGCCGGACCCCGGCCTGAGGGAGGGCGGCTACCTCTATGTCGCGACGCCGGGCGCCGGCTCGGCGGTCCTGGCGGCGAACCAGGCGGTCCAGGCAGGCGCCGGCGCCGATATCCTGCTGCTGGATCGTCCGGCGCTGGCCGCAGCCTTTCCCTGGCTCGCGACCGACGATCTCGGCGCCGGAACCTACGGACGGAGCGGGGAGGGCTGGTTCGACGGCTACGGCCTGCTGCAGGCGTTTCGCGCCGCCGCGCGCGCGGCGGGCGTCGAATACCGGCAAGCGGCCGTATGCGGCGTGGAGCGGGGCGATGGTCGCGTCACCGCGGTAAGGCTCGACGACGGCGCGACCGTCACCTGCGCGGCGTTCGTGGTGGCTGCCGGCGCGTCAGGGGCCCGGCACCTCGCGATGCTCTGCGGCTTCGCCGTGCCGATCTACGCCAAGAAGCGGTCAGTTTTCAGCTTCTCCGCGCGCGAGAGCCTGCCCGGGTTCCCGCTGCTGATCGACACCTCCGGCGTCTGGGTGCGGCCCGAGGGCGACGGATACATTTCCGGGTACTCGCCGGACGATCTCGACGAAACGGATCACGGCGGCGATTTCGAGGTCGACTGGCCGCTGTTCGAGCGGGTGATCTGGCCGGCGCTGGCGCACCGCGTTCCGGCGTTCGAGGCGCTCCGGCCGGGACGCGCGTGGGCGGGGCATTACGACATGAACCTGTTCGACCACAACGCGCTCGTCGGCCGCATGCCGGGGCTGGAGAACGCCTATCTCGCCGCCGGGTTCTCTGGTCACGGGCTGCAACAGGCGCCCGCCGTCGGTCGCGGCATTGCGGAACTGATCGCCGGCGGTCGCTACGAGACCCTCGACCTCGGCGATCTCGGGTGCGAACGGCTCGCATCCGGCCGACGGGTTCTCGAACGCAACGTCATCTGAACGGATCGTCCCTCCGCCGGTCATTCGCCGCATGGAACTCCAGCTTCGCCTCGGCGTTTGTGAAGCGTTGACATGGCCGGGAACGTCTGGCCGAGGGAGGCAGCATGAACGGCGTCATCTATCTCGTAGGGCTCGTAGTGGTGGTTCTGGCCATCGTGTCTTTCTTCGGCCTTCGCTGACCATCCGGCATAGAAGCGATAGGAAGCAACATGGGACGCAGCATTTTGCTGTGGCTGCTCGGCGTGCCGATTCCGATCATCATCCTCGTCTGGTTCCTTCGCTAGGTCAGATGCACAGGGCGGAACGGCGTCGACGAGATCGACCTGGATTCATTATTGAAATCAGATGCTTGCCCTGAGAGCCGACGCAATGGGGCGGAACAACGCCGGGCTTCGGGCGTTGTCGTTGGGAGGATGGGGAGGCCGAGGGCCGACGCCATCCCACCCAGCAGTCTGGAGGACCACGATGATGCTTCGTACCCTTATGGCCACGACCGCGCTGATCGCCGGCATTGCCGCGGCGGGCGCGCAGACACAGCCCAATCCGGGTCAGCCCGGCGTGCCCCAGCCGCCGGCTGCTGCGACGCCCGCGACCCCGCCGACCCAGTCGCCTTCGCCCACCCAGGCGTCTCCGGCCCCGTCGGCTCCGCCGGTCACGACCCAGGCGACACCCACGGGGGCCGACGTGTTTTACAAGGACAGCGGCTTGACGACGTGGCGAGCCTCGGAATCCATGGGCGCCGCGGTCTATAACAGCCGCGACGAGCGGATCGGCGAAATCGACGAACTGCTCGTGGATGAGACCGGCAAGGTCCAGGCCGCCGTCATCGGCGTCGGCGGCTTCCTCGGACTCGGCGAGAAGAACGTCGCGGTGAACTATTCAGCGTTCCGGATGACGCGGGACAACAATGGCCGCACCCGGCTGATGCTGGACATTCCGCGCACATCGCTGGAAGCCGCCCCCGAGTATCGTCTGGTCCGCAGCACGCGCGGCTGACGACAGCGACGCGCCGACCGACAGAAGCGCGCGGAGCTTGCAAGCTCCGCGCGTTTTCTATGACGTCAGCCGATGAGGAGATAGACTGCCGCCATCGCCGCGAGGAAGAGGCTTGCGCTGAGGATCAGCAGCACCGGGCGGTCGAGGAATCCCTGTCGAGCCTCCACGGTCGAGGTGACGATCGACTCATCGGGCGGTGGCTGTTTTTGATCGGGCATGGTCATTTCCGCGGCTGATACGCGGAAAGAACGTCGGGCGAGGCGGCAAGGTTCCCCGTCAGGCCCCGAGCAGCCGTGTTGCGATCAGATAGCCGCCCGCCGCCGACAGGGCCGTCAGGGCCGTTCCCCAGATCAGATCGACGATTGCGAGCGTGGCCGGGAAGCCCTTGATCGTCGCCAGGTTGCTCAGGTCGTAGGCCGCATAGGCGACGCAGCCCAGGGCCGCGCCGAGCAGCAGGCAGCGCATGGCCGTCGTCGCCCCTTCGTCCGGGCGTATGGCGAACAGCACGATGCCGGCGACGTAGATGGCATAGAACAGCGCCGCCGGTCCGAGCTTCGGCTGTTCCAGCAGCAGGGCTCCGAGCTGCTCCTTGTAGAAGCGCCGGGCGACCAGTCCCAGCCAGAGCATGTCCAGCGCGAGGAAGATCACCGCCACGCAGGCGTAAAAGGTTGCAAAACGCATCGGGAGTTCCTCACGGTCAGTTATGGTGCCACGACCGGCTCCGCCCGTCATGCCTGCTCGCAGGCTGGCTTGTATGGAAGGCGGACTACCGATCTAACCTTCAACGGGGCGCGGCCGGTCGCGTTCCGCTCATATGTCGTACGGCTGCGTCTCAATGGACGATCGACTGCTTCGCGATCTGGCTGAGATGGCCGGCGTCGCCACGCGCTGGCGCGCACAGACCGGCGAGACGGCCGAAGTCTCGCCCGAGACGTTGCGGACCGTGCTCTCGGCACTCGGCATCGCCGCTTCGTCGGCGGATGACGTCCGCGACGCTCTGGCCGCTCTGGAAACCGGCGCCGACCGAAGCGTCCCGGGTCTCCTGACCGCCGTGGTCGGTCGCCCGGTTCACCTGCCGCGGTCGGCGGGGAGGGGCCAGCTTGCGCATGTCGTGCCCGAGGACGGTCCTGGATACGACGTCCCCATCGGCGAGGGTCAGGACGGCGGCGTGCTGCTGCCGGCGTTCGAGCGGCCGGGCTATTACGACGTGCACCTCGGCTCCGTCCCCATCGTGCTCGCGATCGCTCCGGCGGCCTGCCCGGCGATCGGCGAACTGTCCGGCGGCAGGCCCGTCTGGGGCCTCGCCGCGCAGATCTACAGCCTCCGCAGTCCGGGGGATGGCGGCATCGGCCATCTGGGCGCGGTCGGCCGGCTCGGCATCGCGGCGGCAGAACTCGGGGCGGATGCCCTGGCCCTGAGCCCGACGCATGCGATGTTTTCGGCCGATCCGGCGTGGTTCGCCCCCTATTCGCCGTCGAGCCGTGTCGCGCACAACGTGCTGCTGGCCGATCCGGGCGCGGTCTTCACCGCCGGGGAGATCGGCCGGGCCGTTGGCGCAGCCGGTCTCGGCGAGGCGCTGGTCCGTCTGGAAGCCGCGCCACGGCTGGACTGGGTCGAGGCCGCGCTGGCCCGGCAAGCGGTCGCGCGCGGGCTGTTCGACTGGCTGGAGAGACTGCCGGCAGATGAGCCGCGCCGGATCGATTTCGTGCGGTTCTGCCGCGAGGCGTCCGATCTGCTCCTTCGCCATGCTCAGTTCGAGGCCTTGCACGCCGAGGCCATGCGACTGCCGGAACCGGCGCCGGACTGGCGACGATGGCCGGCGGCATGGCAGAAGTCCGCCAGCCGCGTGGATGATGCGAATTTCGGTGCCGATGCGGGCCCGAACGCACGAGAGGTCCGCTTCCACCTGTTCGGGCAGTGGCTTTGCCAGACGTCGCTGCGCAACGCGCAGGCGACCTGCCGTGCCGCCGGAATGCGGATCGGCCTGATCGCGGATATGGCCGTGGGCATGCACCCGGCCGGCAGTCATGCGTGGAGCCGGCCGGGCGAGCTTCTGGCCGGCCTCGGCATCGGCGCGCCACCCGACTACTACGATCCGGCGGGTCAGAACTGGGGGCTCACGACCTTCTCGCCGCGGGCGCTGGTCAGGTCCGGGTTCAAGCCGTTCATCGAGACGCTGCGCGCCTGTCTGCGCCACGCCGGCGGCGTGCGGATCGACCATGTGATGGGCCTCGCGCGGCTCTGGCTGGTGCCCGACGGTGCCTCGGCCACGGGTGGAACCTACGTCGATTATCCGGTCGAGACCTTGCTCCGTCTGACCGCGCTCGAGGCGTGGCGCCATCGCGCCATCGTCATCGGCGAGGATCTCGGCACGCTGCCGCACGGCTTTCGCGAGCGCCTGACCGCCCGAGGCGTCATCGGTCTGCGCGTCGCCCGGTTCGAACGGGACGAGACGGGGTTCTTCGCCCCCGAGATCTACGAGCCGAACGCGGTCGCGACCACCACCACGCACGACATGCCGACCGTCGCCGGCTGGTGGGCTGGAGCCGATCTCCCGACGACGGCGGGCGACGTCCGGCAGGCGGAGGATGCGAGGGCCTGGGATCGCGGTCTGCTCTGGTCGGCGATGCAGGCCGCGGGGGTCGCGTCCGGGGAGCGGCCATCGCCGGAGGAGACCGATCCGGTCGTGGCCGCCGCACTCGCGTTCATCGCCCGCACGCCGTCGATGCTGAAGATCGTGCCCCTGGAGGATGCGCTCGGCGTCCGGGAGCAGGTGAACGTGCCGGGCGCTTCGCACGACGCGGGAAACTGGCGCCTGCGGCACGCGGCCGACGCCGCCGATCTCCTGTCTGACGAGCAGGTTCGCGCGAGGCTTGCTTCGCTTGGACGCGACTGACGGCCGGAGACTTATTCCTGCGGCTTGACGCCGGCCGCCTGGATGATCTGCCGCCAGCGTTGTATTTCAGCCGCCAGATGCGCCTTCAGCGCGGCTGGCGTCGCGGCCTCTGGCTTCGCCGGGACGCCGCCCAGTTCCACGAAGCGGCCGGACACGGCCTCGGTCGCAAGCGCAGACTTCAGCGCCTCCGACAGGCGTTCGAGCGTGGCTGCGGGCGTGCCACGCGGCGCATAGAGCCCATGCCAGACCGAGACTTCGGCGTCCGGCAGTCCGGCCTCGCGCAGCGTCGGAACGGCCGGCAGCGTGTCGATGCGCGCCGGGCTGGTCACACCGAACACCCGGACCTTGCCCTCCCGGATCTGCCCGCCGGTGTTGCTCGTCTGGTCGCAGAGCAGGTCGACGTGTCGGCCGAGCACGTCGTTCAGCGCCTGTGCCGTGCCGCTGTACGGGACCTGAACGAACTCCGTCCCGAGAGCCCGCATGACGAGCAGGGCGCAGAGCTGCGACGAAGCGCCCGTGCCGGCATGCGCGATGGTCACGCGGCCGCGATTGTCCGCCGCCCAGACCTTGAGATCGGCCACGGTTTCGGCGGGGAGATTGGGCCTGCCAATCAGCGTCATCGGCACGTCGACCACCAGCCCGATCGGCTCGAAATCCTCCTCGGCACGGAAGGGAAGGCGGGCATACAGCGCCGGCGCCGTGGCGTGTCCGATGTTGCTCAGCAGGATCGTCTGGCCATCGGGCTGGGCCTTCGCCACGCGGGCGGCGCCGACGGTTCCGCCGGCTCCGGCCACGTTCTCGACCACGATCGGCAGCCCGAGAATCCGGCTCATCTCCCGAGCGATCAGGCGACCGACCACGTCGGTCGGGCCACCCGCCGCATACGGGACTACAAGCACCATCTGCTGGGCGGTGCCGCCCTGCGCGCGGGCGAAATCCGGCCAGACCAGTCCAGTCAAGGCGACGATCACCGTCAGCAGCGCCTTGAGCGCGTGAGCCTTCGACGAGTGAATGTTGAAAGTGTGAGGCATGGGCCTCTCCAGCAGCGGGTCTGAGAGCGCAGACCGTCGCTCGTTGCGCTCGTCGCCGCGCAAAACAAATGCCGCGGCGACCGCCACGTTTTTTTACAGGTTTTGCCGCCGCCGTCGACGGGTCAAGTCACAAACTGGTGTCCCCGCGGCATCGTTGCATGATCCGGCCCGACCGCGGCCTTGTACTGGCAGGCGGCTGGCACGATGATCCACCGCCATGCTCGTGCCGCGGATCGCGGAGCCACGCCGAAGGAGCTTGTCCCCTGACGCTTCCCGCCGATCCACCGCCGGCCATCGCCTTTCTGGACCTTCTGCCACCCCATCTCGCCGAAGCGGTTCGTGCGCGGCTGGAGCCGGTCTCCGTCGCCGGTGGAACGATGCTTTTCGAGCAGGGCGATACACCCGACGCGCTCTACGCGCTCGTGTCGGGCGCCGTCGGCATCTCGGCGACGGATGCTACGGGAGCGATCCGCCGCATCGCCCGCATCGCGCCTCCCGACACCATCGGTGAGATGGCGCTGCTGTCGGAGCGTCCGCGATCCGCCACGGCGACGGTCCTGCGCGATTCGTTCCTCATGCGGCTTTCACGCGAGTCGTTCGCCGGTTTCGTGGACGAGAACCCGAAGGCGATGCTCTATTTCGCGCGGTTGCTGGCGGATCGTCTGCGCGACACGATCGGGACGCGAGGACGGGTCGATGCGGTTTCGACCTTCGCGGTCGTGGCTCTCACCGACGGCATCGCCATGGGCCGGCTCGCCGAGGCGGTCGCGCGCGCGATGGGGCCGGGAACCGGCCTGCTGGCCGCATGGCCGGCCGATGCCGACGAGACGTGGTTCCACCGCTTCGAGAGTCGGCATGAGCGCGTCGTCTACGCCGCCGACGCTCTCAACAGTCCCTGGAGCAACGTCTGTCTGCGGCGTGCCGATCATGTCCTGCTCCTCGCCCGCGCGGGCGAGCCACCGGTCGCGGGGCTCTCGATGGTGAGCGGCAGGTCGACCTCCTGGCAGCGCCGCGACCTCCTCGCGATCCAGGACGCCGTCGCGATGCAGCCGGCGGCCCTCCACCCCGAGATAGCGGCGCTGCCCGTCTCGCTCCGGTTGCAGCTTCGGGAAGGGCATCAGGCGGACGTGGAGCGCACGGCCCGCGTCGTGACCGGACGCGGCCTCGGCGTCGTGCTGTCGGGCGGCGGCGCCCGCGGCTTCGCGCATCTGGGCGTCCTGCGCGCGCTCGGCGAGGCGGGCCATGTCTTCGATCTCGTGGGCGGCACGAGCATCGGTGCGGTCGTAGCGGCCGGGTTCGGCATGGGCTGGGACGTCGGCGAGATTTCCGACCGGGTCGTGGACGCCTTCGTCAGCAGTTCGCCCCTGAACGACTACACCTTCCCCGTGGTCGCGTTGACGGGTGGCCGCAAGGTCGATCAGCGGCTCGCGCGCCACTTTGGGGATGCCGCGATCGAGGATCTCTGGCTGCCGTTCTTCTGCGTCTCCTCGAACCTGACGCTCGGCCAGCCACATCTGCACAGGGCCGGCGCGCTGGTGCAGGCGCTTCGGGCAAGCATCGCCATTCCCGGTCTGCTGCCGCCGGTGCCGACGCCGGAGGGGCTTCTGGTCGACGGCGCCGTCATGAACAATCTGCCGGCCGACATCATGGCGGGGCTCGGTCGTGGCCCGGTGATCGCCGTCGACGTCGCAGGCGATGCCGCGTTCCAGGCGCCCTCGACCCATGGTTGGCTCGGCACGATCCTGCGCGGCCTGTTTCAGGTCGATCCTGCGATGCCAAACATAGCGCAGATCCTGCTGCGCTCGGGCACGGTTTCGAGCGAGGCGCAATCGCAATTGGCTCGCGCGCGCGCGGCGGCGGTCATCCTGCCGCCTCTGGCCGACGTCGACCTGCGCGACTGGCGAGCCTACGACCGCGTGGTCGATCTCGGCTACCGGCACACCCGCATGCTGATCGATCAGGGTGCGTTCGCCGTTCTCGAAGCGGCCCGCACCTGACGGCATCCGTCATCACCAGCGCGTGAACCGCCGGGCGCCGGTGTGCCGCCGCACGCCGTCCGCGGGCCGATGACGGCATGGTCCGCCTCGACGCCGCACTGACGCGGCCGACCACCGGAGCCGACCATGACCGACCGTTTCCCCCTGCCGCTGCTCGCCACCTTCGTCGCCTTCTTCGCCCTGCCTCTGGTGGCGCATCTGGTCGGGTGAAGGCGCTCAATGCGAGCGCTTCCGCCAGACCGACCAGACCCGTTGGACCAGGCTCAGAAAGACGAAGACGCAGACGATCCCCAGAACGAAACGGAGCTCCGCGAGAGGCGTGCCGGCAGCGAGCATCGGTCCGCCTTCGTAGGCCAGAAATGCGCCGACCGTCAGAAATACGACGGCCAGCGCCCGAAGGACGATCGTGCCGGCACCGGACGCCGTCATCTCGCGATCCTGGCTGCCGACCAATCGGCCTTGAGGATGAGCAGATCGTCGAGCTTTTCGACCTCTCCCTCCAGCACCACCGGCTGACCCAAGAGGTCGAACAGCCGGTCGGGCGCGGGGCCGCCGTCCCGGTCCGCGAGCAGAAGGAAACCGGCGCCCTCGACCGGCCTCTCGACCACGAACACGGGCGGCACGCCGCCAGCGATGCAGAGATTGGCGCAAGCCTTATGGGCGAGGCCGCTCCCCGGACGCATCGCGCCGGCGGTGCACTTGCCGTCGCAGATCTCTCCCGTGAGCCGCCAGCGCCCGCGCGGCTGGGCGGCTGGTCGCCCGGTAACGGCGGCCGGAGAAGAGGCGATGCCGGCCGGCCCCACCAGCAGCATGTCGAGCGAGCCGCGCTTCACGACGAAGCCCTGGAGTTCGACCGGCCGTCCGGCTCTCGCGGCGGCCTCCGCCTGCAGGCCGGTCTTGTCTTCGCCGGCGAGCATGATCGCGCGGCCCTCGGGCTGGCCGGGCGAGGGTGGAACTCTCAGCAGCGGGTAAGGCCGCGTTTCGATCAGTCCGGCGAGCCGGACCTCGCCGCTGATGGCGCCGCTGCCGCCATCTGCGTTGCGGGCGCCGAGCACGAAGCCGAGCAGGGCCGCTCCGCCGACGATGGCAATCGCCGCAACCATCAGGAAACGGGATAGCGGCGGCTCGACCTTGTTCAGGTAGCCGACGAAGAAAGGCGGTTCGCCGCGCCCGCTCATCGCGCCGGCTCTTTGGCATCGAGGCGGGCCGGCTCGACGAAACTCCCGCGCGGCCGCGCCAGAGGATCGAGAAACACCACGCCGTCGGTGATCCTGACCCGATAGGTCTTGAGCTTCTCGGTGAAGGGCGGCGGTGCGCAGCCGTCTTCCGGGCGATACTGGAACCCGTGCCATGGGCAGGTGATGCATCCGTCGACGATGCGACCCTCGCCGAGCGGGCCGTTCTGGTGCCGGCAGGCGTTTTCCACAGCCGACAGCCGCCCGTCGTAACGGAAGATCGCGACACGCTCGCCACCCGCGAGTTCGACGATCCGCGCGCGGTTCTCGGCGATGTCCGAGACGGGACCGACGGCAAGCCAGGCGTCGCCCGCCGCCGGTTGTGACGGCCGGACCCGTGGACTGTCGCCCAGGAACGCGGCAGCGAGATGTAGCCCGGTGACTGCGAGCAGCGACGCGCCGACGAGGATGGCGAGGGTCGGCTCCTGTTTTGCCTGAAGCGGACCGAGCGCCACATGCAGGACGATCAGCCCGTAGGCGACATAGACGGCCATGTGCATGGCCTTCCAGACCGGCGGGGTCAGGAACGAAAGCCAGAAGTCGTGACTCGTGACCGCCAGCACGACGAGGATCATCAGGGCGGCGACGCCGAGCAACTCGAACGGAAAGCCGATCAGCCGGCCATAGGTGGGGTTGCTCGACAGCACCGCGACGAAGGGATTGGTCGGGCTGAACGCGAAGTACCAGCCCAGCACGACGCTGGCATGCGCCGCGGCGACCGCGCAGGTGATCACGCCGAAGTGCCGGCGGTTGTAGAGCAGCGGCAGCCAGCGCCGGTCGAGGCGCGCGAGCGGGCCGATGCAGAGCAGGACCGTGAGCATGAGGAAGGTACAGGACCCGAAGGCCCGCATGCGCAGGACCCATTCGTCCACGCCGTCGCCCTCCGTCGATGGCGCGACCATCAGGTAGACGAGCACATAGAGAACGACGCCCAGCAGCAGTACGGCATCGTAGATCAGTTTATTCCGGTTCCACGTCACCGGCAGGTAGCTGGCGCTCATCTCGAGGCCTCCGTAACGAGGACCGAGAGCCTGACCGGCTCGATCCCGGTCGCGCGCGGCCGCTGCCAGAGCGCCAGCACGAAGAGCGCGGGAACGACCAGAGCGAAGACGATCCAGGCCAGACGATGTGTTCGCCGGTGCGGCGCGAGCATTCCTCAGCCCTCTCCGGATCCGGTCCGTTCCAGCACCGTCCAGCGCCAGAGCACCAGCGGCCAGAGCAGGACGAGGCCTGGAACCAGCAGCGGCCGGAAGATCAGCGAGCCGCGGGCCGCCGGATCGACCCGGTCTATGCCGATGACCAGAAACACCGCGGCCACGGCAATGCCGACCATGCCGTAAATCTGGGCCGCCATGACGAGGAGGGACGCCGCCGTCATCCGCCTCCCCCTTTCTCCGAATTCGCCGGCCGGTTCTGAACGATCGGCGAGGGGAGATCAATCCGTCGGGCGCGTCACGGCCCGAGCGGCTTCAGGAACGCCGTCAGTGCGGCGAACGCCTCCTCGGCGCCGCGCGGGTTGCGGGCCGGATCGAGCGTCGAGGCGCCGTGCACGCCCGCCTTCGGCACGAACTGGACCTTGGCTGCGGCAGGCGAGGCCGCGAGGATCGCCCTCGCCTCGGCGATCTCTCCGCCGTCGCTGGCCGAACTGACGAAGACCGGCACGGTGACACGCTTCGCCGCGTCCTTCACCGTGCCGTCACGGCCGAGATACTCGCCCGGCGAGAAGGCGAGCACGGCCGCGATCTCGCCGGGATGGGCGGCGGCGAGCAGGAATACGAGCGACGCCGAATAGCTCGAGCCGACGACGACGACCTTGCGGCCGGGCCGGCCGGCGCGCGCGAAAGCCAGCGCCGCCTCCAGATCCTTGAGGGCCTCGCCGAAACTCGTGCTGCGCCCGAGCTTGGCAACGGTCTCGTTCCGGGCGCCGAAGGCGTTGCCGCCGGAACGCTGGTCGATCGCCAGCGTATCCCAGCCGGCCGCCACGAGGCGGGGCGCGATCGCGCGGTATTCGGCACGGTTCGATGAGGCCATGTGGAAGAGCAGGACGATCGGCCGGCCGTTGTCGGCCGATCCGGCATAATCGCCGGCGATCTCGACGCCGTCGGCCGCCTTGAGGGTCACCGGTGCGGCCTGCGCTGTGCCGACGTAGGTAAAAAGCGCCAGAACACCGAACAGGGCGGCGCGAAGCTTCGGGGTCATGCACGGCTCCAGGAGAAAACCCCGGCGGATGGCCGCCGGGGTGGGGGGCTCAGCGGACGACCGCGGCGGTCTGGCCGAACAGCAGCTTCTTCGACTCCTCCGAGACGCTCGGCTGAACGTTGATCTCCTTGGCGAGCTCATAGGCCTTGATCGTGGCCGGCCGCGCCTTGATGGTCTCGAACCAGCGCTTCAGATGCGGAAAATCGTCGAGGTTCTGCTGCTGGCGCTCGTGCGGCACGATCCAGGGATAGGCCGCCATGTCGGCGATCGAGTAGTCGCCGGCGACGAATGGACGGTCCGCCAAGCGTCGGTTCAGCACGCCGTAGAGCCGGTTCGTCTCCTTGACGTAACGCTCCATGGCGTAGGGGATCTTCTCCGGCGCATATTGCACGAAGTGGTGGTTCTGGCCGGCCATGGGGCCCAGACCGCCCATCTGCCAGAACAGCCATTGCAGGACCTCGGCGCGGCCGCGCAGGTC
>CAZVMY010000030.1:0-13627 GCA_964628955.1 uncultured Methylocystis sp. | reverse complement strand
CGGCGGCGTTCCCGGCGCGGCCCCATCCGGAACAGTGACGGCGGTTGCGTTGTCACACATGCGGATTTCGCCTCCTTGCGACGGTTCGAGGACGCCCGTCTCACTGGCCCGGGGCTCCACTATTCAAGTTCGAGGGCGCGAACTGGAAGACATTTTCGGCTTGTCTTCCAGACCGCAAACCGGCCAGCGCCGCCTGGCGGGGACGGTGCGGCCGCTCAGGCATAAGGCAGGGGCTCGGGCTCGAACCCGAACATTGATGCGAAGCGACGGCTGAACGCAGGCCACGCCTGAGGGTTGACCACTCGCGGCGGCGCACGGCCGTTGAAAAGCTCAATCCATTGGTCCGCGGCGGAGGATGACATCTGCTCCAGCGCTTCCTGTGTAATCCCGGCGGTGTGCGGCGTGGCGATCACGTTGTCGAGGGACAGGAGCGGATGATCTGGCGGTGGCGGCTCCTTGAGAAAGACGTCGATGCCTGCGCCAGCGATGCGGCGTTCTCGAAGCGCTGTCTCGAGCGCCGGTTCGTCGTGGATGCCCCCACGCGCGGTATTGATGAAATAGGCGCTCGGCTTCATTGCGGCGAACTGAGCCTCTCCGAACATGCCCAGTGTCTCCTTGGATCGCGGGCAGTGCACCGAAACAAAGTCCGAGCGCTGCAAAAGCTCCACCAGACTTGCGCTGGTGCCGTGCCGCCGAACGATTTCCGCACTGTCGAGATAAGGATCGTAGGCAAGCACCGTCATCCCGAAGAGCCCATGGCAGAGTTCGGCCAGCCTCCCGCCGATAGCGCCGAGCCCGACGATGCCCACCGTCTTGCCACGAATGTCGTTGCCTTGCAGGGCGTACCGGTCGATCTGCGCTCCGTGCCGCCGCAACAGCTTGTCTGCGATGCCGATCCGCTTGGACAGCGACAGCATCAGGCCCAGAGCATGTTCGGCCACGGCCTCGGTATTGGTGCCGCCCTGGTTGCAGACAAGGATGCCGGCGGCGGTGCAGGCCTCGACGTCGATATAGTCGTAGCCGGCACCTGTGGAGCTCGCCGCGAGCAGGTTCGGGCAACGGGCGATCAGTGCTGCATCGGGGAACCAAGGTTCGCGCAACTCCGTTCGCGCCTGGACCTGATAGCCATGTGCTCTGGACATCACGTCCCAGTTGTCCGCCTCGACGGTCGAGTAGCTCAGTTTCCGCAGGTCGACGTCGTCTCTTCCACCCAGGATGTCTTCGGCGATCGGATCGACCCAGCTCTCGAAGAACACCAGACCTGCCTTTTGTGCTGCCCGGACCGCCATTTTCTCTCCCTTCGACGTCTTTTGAGGGCATCCGCAGTCGCAGCGCGCGAGGTTACGGCGAGCCCCTTCGTTGCCTCATCATGAATGCGGGTTGAAAGCTGCGCAATTGTCAATTAGTTTCCTAAGTAATCATTATAACAAAACGAGTGTGGAGGATGACACCATGGGCGGAAGGTGGATGCTTGCCTTGATGATTGCGGCCTTTGGCTGGGTCTCGGCACACGCACAGGAGGTTCGCAGCGGCGCAGCCGGGAACCGGATCGACCTCGCCATCGTCTCGCGCACCGTGTTCTACCTCCCGCTCTGGCTGGCGGCCGAGAAGGGTTACTTCGCGGAGGAGGGGATCGATCTGCGTATCGAGGTCTTCGACAACGCGGAAAAGATCAATGAAGCGCTCAGGTCGGGGGCGGTCCAGATCGCCATGTCGACACCCGAGAGCATCATGGCCGATGCTCTCAAGGGGGGCAGCCTCCGGGTGGTCGCGGGCAATGCCGGACGCTTACCGCACTTCATCATCGCCCGGCCGGAAATCCGGACGATCGCCGATCTCCGCGGCAAGACGATCGGTGTCCTCTCGGATCAGGAGGGCACGACCCATCTCGTGCCCGAGGTGACGCGCAGTGCCGGGCTGAAGCCGGGCGACTATGTCGTCAAGGCGGTTGGAGGCGCCCCGACCCGCTGGCGCCTCCTGCGATCGGGCGAGATCGACGCCGGGTTGCAGCCGTTTCCCTTGAGCTACGAGGCGGAGGCGGCGGGCTTCAGTAACCTGGGGCCGCTGTCCGGCTTCGTCCCGGAATGGCAGTTCACCAGCGTGAACGTCGACATGCGCTGGGCCGAAGCCAATCGGAATCGACTGACGGCGGCGCTGCGCGCATTGCGGCGCGGCCTCGACGCTATCGCCGCGGAGCCAGCCACTGCAGCCGCCGTTGCCGCGCGCGAACTGAAGACGTCCGAGCCCCTCGCTGCTCGCGCTATCGCCGACACCGCCCGCCTCGGGATTCTGACGCCCGGCATGGAGGTATCGCTGCCGGGGTTGAAGAAGGTGCACGAGGCGCTGGTGGCGGCAGGCCTGGTCGCGAGCGAGCCGTTCGACGCAGGCCGCGTGGTCGATGCGTCCTTTCTGCGCGCCAGCCGCTGAGGCCAACTGTACCGAAGGTCTCGCGATCAGTCGGGCGCGCGATCCAGCACAGGAAAATGCCGCCGCGGCGGCGATGCATCCAGGAGGTTGTCTTTGGCCTATGATCTTGAGGTCGCCAATGTCTCCAAGCGCTATGGCGATCGGTCGAGCGGTCTACTGGCCGTCAGTGATGTCAGCCTGTCGGTCCGGAAAGGCGAGTTCGTGTCGGTCATCGGGCCGAGCGGCTGCGGCAAGTCCACGCTCTTCGGAATTATCGGCGGTCTGATTGGTGATTACGACGGAGAGGTTCGCGTCGGCGGGCAGTCTCATGTCGGCACGCATCGCGACATCGGAATCGTCTTTCAGGAGGAATCGACGCTGCCGTGGCGAAGCGTTCTGGCCAATGTCGCCCTGCCGTTGGAAATCCAGGGCATGCCACGCGCCGAACGCGAGGAACTGGCGCGGCATTACATCGATCTCGTCGGTCTTACGGGCTTCGAGGCGAGCAAGCCCGCAGCCCTGTCGGGCGGCATGCGCCAGCGCACGGCGATCGCGCGCACGCTGGCCTTCAAGCCCCGCGTGCTGCTGATGGACGAACCGTTCGGGGCGCTGGACGAACAGACTCGCCTCCTGCTCGGTGATCGGGTGCTGGCGATCCATACCGAATTGAAACAGACGACGCTTCTGATCACGCACAACATCACCGAGGCGGTTCAACTGAGTGACCGCGTCGTCGTGATGTCCTATCGGCCGGGCCGCATTCTCAAGGTCATCGACATCGATCTGCCGCGCCCGCGAAGCTCGGAAAGCATCACTGACGAGCGCTTCGGACGCTATGTCGCGGAGATCTGGGGGGATCTTCGTGCCGAAGCCAGCCGTGGGATGCAGGAGGGTGAGCGCAAGCGGGCCTGAAGTTCAGCTGTGCCAGAGGGAGGACGACCACGATGAATACCGAACGAAAGAACTGGATCGGACCGACGCGGCGGACGGCTATTGCCGGTGGCTTGGCCGCCGGCCTGATGCCGCGCGTCGCCCGCGCCGCCGACAAGATGCGCATCGTCAGCAGCCAGAAGGGTTTCTGGGACACCACTCTCATCCTGTTCGGCCAGCAGAAGGGCATTTTCGCCGATCACAAGCTCGATCTCGACATCATCTGGTCGGATGGTGGGTCGGACATTCAACAGGCAGTCATCACCGGTTCGACCGACTTCGGCGTCGCGCCCGGAATTCTTGGCGCGTTGAGCGCATTCGAAAAGCGCGCGCCGATCGCCGTGACGAACGCGGCCATGACGGGTTCGAGCGACCTGTTCTGGTACGTGCGGGCGGAAAGCCCGATCCGTAGCCTTGCTGACTGCAACGGCAAGACGATTGCATTCTCGCGCCCCGGCGCATCGACCGAGCTCATTGCATCGACCCTGATCGACCATGCCGGAGTTAAGGCCAAGCTCGTCGGAACCGGCGGTCCCGGCGCCACACTGACCCCGGTGATGTCCGGCCAGATCGATGTCGGCTGGTCCGCACCTACGGTGGGGCTCGCTGAGGAACGCGCCGGCAAGCTGCGGATCATCGCGCGCGGCAACGACGCGCCAGGGCTTGCGGCGCAGACTGTCCGCGTCGGAATGACGAATAGCCGGTTCCTGGCCGAACGTTCGGAGTTGCTCGCGCGCCTGTCGAAGGGAATGCAGCAGACCATAGACTGGGCCTATGACGGCGACGAGGCTCTGCAGATGTATGCCGAGCTAAACCGTGTCGATATCGCGACGGCGCGGCAGGCCCGCGACACCAACTATCCGAAGGCCGCGCTGGCGCTGGCGCCGATCGGGAACATCGAACTGAGCATCGCTCAGGCTGTGAAGGATAAGCGTCTGTCGAAGCCGCTGACACCGGACCAGATCAAGGCGTTCACTGCCAATGTCGGGCGATTCCTCGCATGAGGCTCAGCGGAAGTTGGGCCAGCCTTGGCCTTCTTGTCGTCGCGACAGCAGCTCTTGAGGCGTTGTCGCGCGGCGGTTGGGTTTCGACCTTTGTTATGCCGCCGCCATCAGAGACCCTGGCCGCGATACCCGGGCTCTTCCTGCACGAGGGGCTCGGATATGCCACATGGGTGACCTTTCAGACGACGCTGCTGGCGACCACGCTTGCTTTGCTCGTCGGGGTGCCCGCCGGTGCTCTGCTCGCGAGGCACCGCAGATTCGGGCAGGCCTATGAGCCCTGGCTCGAGGCGGCCTTCTCGGCGCCCATCATCCTGCTTTATCCGCTGTTCCTGATCTTCTTCGGTCGCAGCCTCGTAACCATTGTGGTGATGGGTTTTGTCGTTGGGGTCATCCCCGTGATCATCAAGACCCGCGAAGGGATCGTGAACCTGCGGCCGGTATTCCACAATCTCGCGCTCTCCTTGCACATGAGCGATGTGCAGAGCCTGATCAAGATTATCCTGCCTGCAGCTTTGCCAAGCATTTTCGTCGGACTGCGGCTCGCGCTGATCTATGCGATGATCAACATCGTCGCGGTCGAGTTTCTCGTCGGTTTGGGTGGGCTCGGTTATCTCGTAGCCGATATGTACGATCGCTACGACATTCCTTCGATGTATTCCGCCATCGTCTTCGTCGTCGTGCTCAGCAGCGCATTCTTTCTCGTCATCGAACGGAGCGAAGCATGGTTGCGATCGGCATGACGCCGCCCGCCGCGGCCGCGGACCGGGGGTTGTCCGTGGGTGCCATCAGGCTGCTGACCTTGACGGGTCTGCTCGCCGCCTATCAGGCAATCTCATCCTCAGGGCTGGTCTTCGAGGGCGCGATGCCAGGGCTGCCGGCCATCGCTGTCGCATTGCTGCGCCAAGTCGCCGATCCCGCGTTCTACCCGCATCTCGGTCGCACTGCATACGAGGCCGCGGCGGGGGTCGCGATCGGCGCCAGTTTGGGCTCGGCTTGTGGGGTGTCGCTGGGCGCGTCCCGCTTCCTCGCGGCAATGCTGGACCCGTGGATCCGTGCCCTGGCCCCCGCGCCGAAGATCATCTTCCTGCCTGTGCTGATCCTCGCCTTCGGCATCGACGCCGGACCGAAGATCGCAATGGCTGCGATTTCTTCCTTCTTTCCGGTTGCGGTCGCCACCTTCGGCGGCATGCGCGAGGTCCGGCGGATCCTGGTGCAGGTGGTGCGGAGCTTCGACGCCTCGACCTTGCAGCTGGTGCGGATCGTCTACCTGCCGTCGATTGTGGTTCCTCTGCTCGGAAGCCTGCGTCTTGCCGTGGGCGTGGCCCTGATCGGGGCACTGCTCGCTGAAGTAAAGATGTCGAACAAGGGGCTCGGGTACCTGATCATCCAGGACTATAACGCCTTCCGCACCGCGGAAATGTACGCGCTGCTGCTCCTGGTATTTGCGCTGGCACTCAGCATCAACGCCGTCCTGCGCGCCATCGGCCGGCGCTACGGTGTTCCCTGAGGATTCTTATCAGCGCCACGTGACGAGGGTCGGGCGCATAATCCGGATAAAATCAGATGAGCCTGCTCAAGACCGCAACGAATGTCGCCGATTTCGCGGCGGCCGCGCGACGCCGTCTGCCGCGCGTTGTTTGGGATTACCTCGACGGCGGGGCGGAAGACGAGACCACGCTGCGTGACAACCGCGCCGGGTTCGAGCGGCTAAAAATCATGCCGAGGGTCCTGACGGGGAATGCGAAGCGCGACCAGTCAGTCGAGTTGTTCGGGACACGCTTCGCCTCGCCCTTCATGATCGGGCCTACCGGCCTCAACGGCCTGTTCTGGCCTGACGCGGATCTGGCACTGGCGCGGGCAGCTGCATCTGCGGATGTCGGGTTCGCGTTGTCGACAGCGTCCAACAATTCGTTGGAAGAGGTCGCAGCAACCGGGTCGGGCACTCGCTGGTTCCAGCTCTATCCGTGGGGTGATGCCGCCTTCTCGGCGCGGTTGCTCGAGCGGGCTAAGCGCTCCGGCTACAGCGCGGTGATCGTGACCATCGACACCTTGACCGCAGGCAAGCGCGAGCGCGATCTGCGGAACGGATTCTCTCACGAACTCCGGATCACTCCCCGCGTGGTGCTCGACGGTTTGGCCCATCCTGCCTGGCTTCGCTCAGTCTGGCTCGGCCGGGGCATGCCTCGCTTCGAGAACCTGGCGGAGTTCCTGCCTCCGGGCGCGTCCGCGTCTCAACTCGCGGACTTCACCCGCTCGCAGCGTAACCCGTCCTTCGCCTGGGAGGATATCGAACGGCTGAAGAGGACTTGGGAGGGGCCGCTCCTGGTCAAGGGCATCCTGGCCTCGGCCGACGCCGTCAGCGCGCTTGAGGCCGGGGCAGACGGGGTGGTGGTTTCGAACCACGGCGGCCGGCAGCTCGATGGTGTCCCAGCGACCATAGACGCACTTCCGGACGTCGTCGCTGCAATCGGCGGACGGGGACGCGTCCTCGTCGATGGAGGGTTGCGGCGTGGCTCGGACATTGTCAAAGCCGTAGCTCTGGGCGCTGATGCGGTGCTACTTGGGCGATCGACCCTTTACGGGCTGGCCGCTGCCGGCCAAGCCGGCGCCACCAGGGTCCTTGCGATCCTGCGTGATGAGGTCGACCGGACTTTGGCGTTGGCCGGAGCCCGCAGTCTCGTCGACCTGCAGCAAATGCAGATCGTGTCGTCGCCGCCATCGCAGCTTCGCCACGGCGCGCTCGGCCGCGTCGTCTGATGGTGTGAACGTCGCGATATCAGCGTCTGTTGGCAGGCTCTTCGGGGGCCGGATTGTTCGCCGTGGACGCCAGAATGGCGATCGTGTCCTGCTCGGCGGCGGCGGCGCTCTTATAGCGCGGTGCCGTCGTGACCAAGGGCCGTTCGGCGTCTGCAGGATAGTAGATCTCGATCGCGAACCGGCCGGAAGCGGCGTCCTCGACAGACTCAATCCGGATCAGTGGCATGGTCATTCTCCGTTCGGCGTCGCCTCAAGGCAACCTGCCCGATTCTTGGACCATCGTGGTTGGTTGGTCCAAAACAAAAGCAGCCTTGCTGCCATTCGGCTTTCCGTTCGAGGACCAGGAAAGCGTCGCCCGTATCCGATAGTTCGGCGTAAGGCAGCGATGCCGACAGAGCCAGATTGATTCCGTCTTTCAGGTCAATCTCAACGGTTTGCCTAAATAATAGCCAGCTATGCGCAGGTGCCTACGATGTCAGAGAGAAGCTCGCTTCTCCAAACATTTACTCGGTTCGCTGCAACGCGATCGCTTCGTGGTCGAGCAGCGTTTCGCAGCCGAGAAGCCGCCTGCCACGGGCTTTTGGAGACGCCTGGCGCTCTCTTTGCCTAGTTTTCGAGCAGTTTCTGCGGGGCGCAGCTAACAGGGTCGTCCCGGCGCCTTGACACTAGAACGCCCCTAAAGTCGTATTCGTATGCTGGTATACCGTTTGACAACGGTGATGCTGCCCATCCGAGGAATGTTTCGTGACCCAGCCCTGTGATCTGACCGCGTCCGAGGCGCGCTTTCTAATCGGCGCGAAGCAGCTTTCTCCCGTGGAGTTGCTCGACTCCTGCCTGTCCCGCATCGAGGAGGTGAACGGCGCCGTGAACGGTGTCGTCGCTCTTGATGTCGAAGGCGCGACAGAAGCGGCGAAAACAGCCGAGAAGGCCGTTCTGTCGGGGGAGGCGCTGGCGCCGCTGCACGGCTTGCCGGTTGGCGTGAAAGACCTCAACGATACGGCCGGGCTGCGCACGACCTACGGTTCGAAGCTCTACGAGGAGAATGTTCCGGCCGCGGACGAGCATCTGGTCGCCAATCTCCGCCGCCAGGGCGGCATTGTTTTCGCGAAGACCAACACGCCGGAATGGGGCGCGGGCGGTAACACTTTCAACCCGGTCTACGGGGTCAGTGCGAACCCCTTCGATGTAGCGCTGACGTGCGGCGGCTCCTCGGGCGGCTCCGGTATCGCCCTTTCATTGGGCATGATGCCGCTCGCACACGGCTCGGACAATGCGGGCAGCTTGCGCATCCCGGCGTCATATTGCGGCGTGGTCGGCTTCCGCCCGACGGCGGGCATCGTGGCTTCGGAAAAGCGCCTGATCGGCCTGTCGCATCTGCCGGTGCAGGGGCCGATGGCGCGTAACGTGGCAGATGTCCGGCTGATGCTGAATGCGATGTCGACCTCGGCCTCCATCGACGCCCTCGCGACCCCGCTTGCCCTGCGAGATGACCGCCCGATCGATCCTTCGACACTGAAGGTCGCCTTCTCGCAGGATCTCGGCTTCGCCCCCTGCGAGCCTGGGCTGCGGAACGTGTTCGACGAAAGAACAGCCGCGTTCGCCTCGATCTTCCGGTCCACGGCCAAAGCACACCCGGATTTCGGCGACACCCGCCATGTCTACGAGGTGCTGCGCGCCGTGAATTACATCGGCATGTTCGCCGATCGGCAAAAGCAGAAGCCCCGGCAGTGGGGGCCGCTGGTCCAGCAGAACCTCGACCACGCATCGCGCTTCAGCCTCGAGGATGCGTCGCTGGCGTTCATCGAGCACAGCCGTATCTATCAGCGCGTGCAGGCGTTCTTCGAGGAGTACGACCTCCTGATCACGCCGACGGTCGGCGCCTATCCGTGGCCAAAGCACGATATGTATCCAGCCTCGATCGAGGGCAGGGCGATTGCCAACTACTTTGACTGGGTGGGCCTGACCTATGGTATCACGCTGATCAATCATCCCTGCATCTCGATCCCCTGCGGCCTGGACGACCGTGGCCTGCCGTTCGGCCTGCAGATCGTCGGGCGCCGGAACTCGGATCTCCATCTGCTGCGCTGCGCCGAGGCGATCGAGACCGTGCTCGCGCGTTCGCCCGTTCTCGCCAGGCCTTTGCCGGATCTCGCCTATCTTCGCGCGGCCCATGCCGATGATCGGATGCGGCCCGTGGCAGCGGTCGGCTGACAGCCGAGCTGGAGGAAGCGTTTAGTCATGCTACGAACCCTCGCCACGCGGATCCTGGGAGCCGTCCCGGTCGTTCTCCTGGTCTCACTCGGCATCTTCGCTCTCGTCAGGCTCGCGCCCGGTGACGCAGCCAGTACCCTCGCCGCCGAGGATGCGAGCGAGGCGGATATTGCTCGCATGCGCGCGCAATGGGGGCTCGACCAGCCGGTCCTGGTGCAGTTCTTCTACTTCCTGGGCAATCTCGCGCGCCTCGATATGGGCACGTCCTATCGCTACCATGCGCCTGTTGCCGAGCTGATCGGCCAACGGCTGCCCGCCACTCTCGAACTGGCTCTCACCGCCCTGCTGCTGGCTGCCGTGATCGCGGTGCCGCTCGGCGTCGCGACCGCGCTAAAGAAGGGCAGCTGGCTCGATGGTTTGGGCTCGCTTCTGGCTGTCCTCGGCGTCAGCGCTCCATCCTTCTGGGTCGGCATTCTCCTTGTGCTGCTGGTCTCGGGCCATTTCAATCTCCTGCCGTCCAGCGGCCGGATACCGCTCGACGTGCCGATCCGGGAGCTGACAGGCTTTATCCTGCTGGACAGTCTCCTTCAGGGGCGGTTCGACCTGTTCCGTCAGGCGCTGTCCTTCATCGTCCTGCCGGCCGCCACACTGGCTTTCGGCATGATCGGTATCATCGCGCGAATTTCGCGGTCCGCCGTCATCGATGTCGGGCAGGAAGAGTTCGTGCTTACCGCGGTTGCCAAAGGATTGAAGCGCCGCGAGGTGGTCTCTCGGCATCTGCTGCCGAACGCGACGGTGCCGATCGTCACGATCATCGGCCTGGAACTTGGCACGCTGATCAGCGGCAGCATCGTCGTCGAGGTGGTGTTCTCTTGGCCGGGGCTGGGCTCGCTGCTCTATGCCGCGGTGACCGCCCGCGACATTCCGCTGACGACGGGTATCGTCATCTCCTACACATTCATCTTCATCTTCATGAACATACTGGTCGATCTGATCTACGTCCTCGTGGATCCGCGGCTGCGCGTCGCGAGGACGTGACGATGCAGCCCTGGCGCTTTCTCGAGATCAAATTCGTCATCGGCACCATCTGCCTGGGAGCGATCGTTCTGCTCGCACTCCTCGGCGGCCTCGTCGCCGGACATGATCCCAACGAGCAGAACCTCATGTTTGCGCTCGAGCCGCCATTCGGCATCGAGAGCGGCTATTATCTGGGAACGGACCATCTTGGCCGCGATCTGTTGGCACGGATGACCTCTGGCGCGCGCATTTCCCTGGCGATCGCCGGTTCGGTCGTCCTGCTGTCGGGGGTTGTGGGTGTACTGATCGGAGCGCTGTCGGGCTATCTGGCCGGTGCGCGCGACGCGGTCATCCAGAAGGTCGTCGAGACGTTCTGGGCGTTTCCGCCAATCCTGCTGGCGATCGCGATCCTCGCGTTCTTCGGGCCGAGCCTGGGCAACGTCATCATCGCACTCACGATCCAGCGCTGGATTCCCTATTGCCGGATAGCCCGCGCGCAGGCGCTCATGCTCCGCTCCCGGGAATACATCTCGGCAGCAAAGATCATGGGCGGCGGCACCGGCTGGATCCTGCGTCATCATGTGCTGCCGAACCTGCTCGCATCCGCGATCATCATCGCCACCTTCACCATGGCCACCGCAATCCTGGCGGAATCGAGCTTGAGCTTCCTGGGTTTGGGCGTGCCTCCGAACGTCCCGACTTGGGGCGGCATGCTCGCGGAGGGCCGCTCCTACATCACGCGCGCATGGTGGTTGGCCGTCCTGCCCGGCCTCGGCATCTTCTTCACCGTGCTTGGCCTCAACCTGCTTGGAGACTGGCTGCGCGATCAGCTCGATCCCAAGTCCGCTCTAAACCTGTCGTGACAAATGCCATGCAAGCGCCCCCTCCACGCATGAACGGTTCAACTTCAACACCGGTGCTGCAGGCCGAGGATCTCTCGCTGTTTCTGCGCACGCATCAGGGCGGGCATCTGAAGATCGTCGACGGCGTGACGTTCACAATCGGCAAGGGCGACTTCTACGCCGTCGTCGGAGAAAGCGGCTCAGGCAAGACTGTGCTTGGACGCTCGATCATGAGGTTGTTTCCGCCGTCCATGCTGCGCATGGAGGGGAAGCTGTCCCTGAACGGCGTGGACCTGGTGTCGGCGCCTTCGTCCCAGGTCCAGACGATGCGCGGTCGTGTGGTCAGCATGATCTTCCAGGAGCCCATGACCTCGCTCAACCCGTTGATGACGGTCGAGCGGCAGATCGCGGAGGCTCTCGCCGTCGCGGGCGGAGGCAGCAGACGCGAGTGCAGCGAGCGGGTCCTCGACCTGCTTGCGAGCGTCCAGTTCGCAGATCCGAAGAGCGTGCGCTCTATGTATCCCCATGAGCTCAGCGGCGGCATGCGTCAGCGCGCGATGATCGCCATGGCACTGGCCAACAATCCCGCGCTGCTCATCGCGGACGAGCCGACGACGGCGCTCGACGTCACGATCCAGCAGGAGATCATGCAGCTATTGTTGCGCCTGCGCGATCAGCATGCGCTCTCGATCCTGTTCATCTCCCATGATCTTTCTCTGGTGCGCCGTTACGCGGATCGCATCGGCGTTCTCTATGGCGGCGTTCTGATGGAGAGCGGCCCCGCGGACCAGCTGATCGACCACCCGACGCACCCCTATTCGCGAGCGCTCGTCGATTGCATCCCGCGTCGGCGCGAAGGCGGGCGGCGCCAGGCCGGCATCGAGGGCCAGGTGCCCGGGGTGGCCAACTGGTTTGAGGGCTGCCGCTTCGCTCCGCGTTGCCCTCGCGTCCAGGACGATTGCCGCCGCGGCGAGATTGCGTTGCGGACAACCAAGACTGCGCAGGCGGCCAGATGCCTTTATCCACAATGACCCTCGACCATCCGGTGCTGCGTGCCGAGGGTCTCAGCAAGACCTATGCAGGGCGCGGCGGCCTGTTCAGCAGCAAACCCGGCGTGACGGCTCTGACCGACGTCTCATTCGAGGTCCCGCGGGGCGAGATCCTGGGCATCGTCGGGGAATCCGGCTGCGGAAAATCGACCCTCGCGCGGATCATCGTCGGACTCGAGCAGGCAAGTGGCGGGCGCCTGGCCTCGGAGGACCGGCCATTGGTGGACGTCGCAGCGGGTATTTCGCTGCCAGCCGCTTCCCGTCAGATCCAGATGGTGTTTCAGGATCCATACTCGTCTCTCAATCCGCGGATGACCGTCGCGGATGTGATCAGTGAAGGGTTGCGTATCGCCGGCGAGCGAAACAAGCGGGTACTGGCGGAGCGCGTCCGGGAGATGCTGCAGCTGGTCGGGCTGCCGGGCGAAGCCGGATCGCGCTATCCATTCCAGTTCAGCGGCGGACAGAGACAGCGCATCGGCATCGCCCGTGCGTTGATTACAGACCCGCGACTGCTGATCGCAGACGAGGCGGTGTCGGCCCTCGACGTCTCCGTGCAGATGCAGATCCTCAATCTTCTGCTCGACATCCGCGACAGGCTCGGCCTGACGATCCTGTTCATCAGCCACGACATCGGCGTGATCGACTATCTCTGCGACAAGGTCATCGTCCTCGCGCACGGGCGCGTGGTCGAATCCGGCGCATCGAGCGCCGTCATTTCCAACCCCGAACATGCTTATACGCGGAAGCTAATCCAAGCCGTCCCAAGAATGGCTGGGTGAGCCGACGTACACGGGCCAGCAGCCCATAACGCCGGAGGAGCCAGGATGTCACATAAGAGCAGCCCCGTTCTCGCAGCGAGCTTGATCGCTGCCGCCATCGCTATCGCAGCGCCCGCCTCAGCCCAGACCGCGCAACGGCCGGCCAACGAGACGCTCGTCGTCACGACTGCGGATACGCTGGTGACGCGTCACCCCTACGCCGAGAGCAGCGCCCAGATGTACTCGATCTGGTGTCAGGTCTACGGCTGCCTCGGCCGCTACGACTATGCGCAACGCAAGTTCGTGGGCCAGCTCGCGGAACGCTGGGAGCAGCGCGATGACGTCACCTGGCGCTTCCATCTGCGTAAGGATCTCGTCCGGCACGATGGCGGCCCCGGTCCCACCGTTGCCGACGTCCTGCATTCTTACAACCAGGTCATGACCGATCCGCAAAGCCAGGGGCGGTTCTATCTTTCGAGCGTGAAGGAAATCCGGCGCATCGACGACCATACCTTTGACGTTGTTACGAAAGAGCCGGCGTCGTCGCTGCTGGGGCAGCTGTTCGACAAGTTCACGATCACCAGCGAAGAGATCTTCAAGACGCAAGGAGGCGTCGCCAGCTACAACTCGGCGCCGATTGGATGGGGCCCCTA
>CAZVMY010000029.1:0-13912 GCA_964628955.1 uncultured Methylocystis sp. | reverse complement strand
GTCAGCGGGATGTTCGGCGGACAGCCGTCGACGACGCAGCCGATCGCCGGGCCGTGGCTCTCGCCGAAGGTCGTGACCCGGAACAGATGGCCGAAGCTGTTGTGAGACATCGGTCCGCGTCTTAGTCCGCGGTCGATGACCGCGTCAAACCGCTCGGGCCGTCGTCGGCGATGATGGTTTGATGGCGTCTGCGCTTGCGCGGCGTCATGCTTGGCATAGTGTCGCGTACCAGAAGCGCAGAGCAGATGCGCCCCGACCCGAGGAAACATCCATGACCATCCTCCTCCCCTCCCGCCGCGGCGTGCTTGCCGGCATCGCCGCCTCGACGCTCGCGGCGCCCACGATCCGCGCGCAGGGCACCTTTCCCAATCGTCCGATCACCATCGTCGTGCCGTTCGCCGCGGGCGGCTCGACCGACATCGTGGCGCGGCTGGTCGCGCAGCAGATGAGCCAGACGATCGGCCAGCAGGTGATCGTCGAGAACCGGGCCGGCGCCGGCGGCAACATCGGCTCGCGCGGCGTGGCCACGGCCGCGCCCGACGGCCACACGATCCTCATGGGCACGATCTCGACCCACGCGCTGAACACCGCCGTGATGAAGAAGATGCCTTATGATCCGGTGACGGATTTCGAGCCGATCTCCCTGCTCGCCATCGTGCCGAACGTCATGGTCGTGCATCCGAGCTTCCCGGCGAAGACGGTGAAGGAATGCATCGACCTGCTCAAGGCCAATCCGGACAAGTATTCCTACGCCTCGTCCGGCATCGGCACGCCGCTGCACCTGTCGGGAGAGCTCTTCAAGACGCTCGCCGGCGTCAAGATGGTCCACGTTCCCTATCGCGGCGCCGGTCCGGCGCTGAACGACGTGGTGGCCAATGCCGTACCGGTCATGTTCGACAACCTGCCGTCCTCGGCGCAATTCATCCGCCAGGGCACGCTGCGTGGTCTCGCGATCCTGACCAAGGAGCGGGCACCGACCTTCCCCGATCTGCCGACGATGGCGGAATCGGGTCTGCCGACCTACGAAACCTACACCTGGAACGCGCTGTTCGCGCCGGCGAAGACGCCGCCGGAGATCGTGGCGCGACTGAACAGGGAGGCGAATGCCGCGCTCGCCGATCCCCTGGTCAAGCAGCGGCTGACCGACGTCAGCGCGACGATCCTCGGCTCGACGCCGGAACAGCTTCGGGCGCACGTGCAGGCCGAACTCGCGAAATGGGTGCCGATCGCCAAGGCGGCGGGCATCGAGGTGGAGGGCGGCTGAGGCGGGCGGCCAAGCACTCAGGGCGACCAGTCCGCGCGGCAATCCGCAAGCGTGAGCACCCTGCCCTGCCAGATGTCCGCCTTCGCCGCGCGGTCCGGGCTCCAGCCGGCGCACAGCACCAGCAGCACGCGCGCGACGCCGCCGTGCGCCACCACGACCGTCGGGCCGGCGAGCGTCGCCAGCCAGGCCGCGACGCGGGCCTCGAGCATGGCGTAGCTCTCGCCGGCCGGCGGCACGAAGCCCCACTTGTCGCGCTCGCGCCGGGCGGCGCCGGCGGGGTCGCTCCGCCTGACCTCGCGCCAGGTCAGGCCCTCCCAGCGGCCGAAGGTCAGCTCCTTCAGCCGATCGTCGGTTGTGTAGTCCAGCGGATCGAGTCCGATGGCGCGGCGCAGGCGCTCCATCGTCTCGCGCGTGCGGGCCATCGGACTGGCGACGAACGGCAGGTCCGGGCTTCCGGGCGCGATATGGGCCAGCACGGCGCCGACCTCGTCGGCCTGACGGCGGCCGCGTGCATTCAGAGGCACGTCGCGCTGGCCCTGAAGCCGGCCTTCGGCGTTCCAGTCGGTCTCGCCGTGGCGGATCAGGTAGAGCGCCTGCGGCGACGGCACCGGATCAGCTCTTCTCCACCGACATGTCCGGCGCGTCGGGGTTCTTCATGCCGACCACATGATAGCCCGCATCGACGTGGTGCACCTCGCCCGTCACGCCGCGCGACAGGTCCGAGAGGAAATAGAGCGCCGAATCACCGACCTCCTCGGTCGAGACCGTGCGCCTGAGCGGAGCGTTGTACTCGTTCCATTTCAGGATGTAGCGGAAGTCGCCGATGCCCGAGGCGGCGAGAGTCTTGATCGGCCCGGCCGAGATGGCGTTGACGCGGATATTCTGCGGGCCGAGATCGGCGGCGAGATAGCGCACGCTCGCCTCCAGCGCCGCCTTGGCGACGCCCATGACGTTGTAATGCGGCATCCATTTCTCGGCGCCGTAGTAGGTCAGCGTGAGCAGGCTGCCGCCGTTCGTCATCAGCTTTTCGGCGCGCTGCGCCACAGCGGTGAAGGAATAGCAGGAGATTAGCAGCGATTTCGTGAAGTTACCCTCGCTCGTGTCGACGTAGCGGCCGGTCAGCTCGTCCTTGTCGGCGAAGGCGATGGCATGCACCACGAAGTCGAGCCCGCCCCAGGCCGACGACACGGCCGCGAAGACCGAATCGAGCGACGCGGAATCGGTGACGTCACAATGGCCGGCGACCATGGCGCCCAGTTCCGCCGCCAGCGGCCGCACGCGCTTCTCCAGCGACTCGCCCTGATAGGTGAACGCGAGTTCGGCCCCGGCCGCATGGGCCGCACGCGCGATCCCCCACGCGATCGACCGATTGTTCGCGACGCCCATGACGAGTCCGCGCTTGCCCGCCATGATTCCTGAAGTCATTGCCCCTGCCGTCCCTGCCCACCTTCGCCGACCGGTCGTTTAGACGAAACGACGGCGGACAGGAAGCCGGCCAAACGACGCCGCCCGGGGCCGATCGACCGGATCGACGTCACAGTTTATTGCGTGATGTGACGCGCGGAGCGCTGCCAGCGCGCCTGTCTATCGCACGGCCGCATTGAAATAGGCATCGTTCGATGCAAAAACTGGTGCAGGGAGATACGACCCATGCGAACGACGGTTACGATCGACGACGAACTGCTCGAGAAGGCCCGGAAGTATACCGGGATCGGTGAGACCCCCACTCTGGTGCGCCGGGGGCTCGAGGCACTGGTGCAGCGCGAGGCTGCCCGTCGACTGGCACGATTGGGCGGCAGTCAGCCGGACCTGCAACCCGTCCGCCGCCATCGCGGGGAGGATGAGTGATCGTGGTTGATACCTCGGTGTGGATCGATCACCTGCGCAAGCTCGAACCGGTCCTGTCCGACCTGCTGCACGGGGAACTCGTGCTGATGCATCCGTTCGTGATCGGGGAACTCGCGGTCGGAATCGTCGAGGACCGAAGAGCGACGCTGAAACTCCTGTCCGAACTGCCGAGCGTGACGACCGCCGATGACACGGAGGTGTTGTCCTTCATCGACGAGCATCACCTTTACGGCAGCGGTATCGGCTTCGTCGACGCACACCTGCTGACATCGGTCGCGCTCGATGCCGGGACGCGGCTCTGGACGCGGGATCGTCGGCTGGTCGCAGCTGCCGGGAGGCGGTCGCTCGGCGTGCCGCTCTTCGCCGGCGCCTGAGCCGTCACACCCGTGCGCGGCGGCGTTCCATCAACGCATCGAGTTCCGGATCGTCGGGCAGCGTCACGTCGAGGGTGACGTAGAGATCGCCCGAGCCCGTCCGGGTCGGCAGGCCCTTGCCCTTGAGCCGTAGCGTGCGGCCGCCACCGGATCGGCGCGGGACCGTGATCTCGACGAGGCCATCGAGCGTCGGCACGCGCACCTGGCCGCCGAGCACTGCGTCCTCCAGCGGCACCGGCACGCGGACGCGGAGGTCCGAACCTTCGACCGTGAAGCGTTCGTGCGGTTCGATGCGGATGGTCAGCAGCGCGTCGCCGGGCTTGCCGCCGAACGGCGATGGCTGGCCCTGCCCCTTCAGCCGGATGGTTTGCCCGGCCGTGACGCCGGGCGGCACCGTGACGTCGAGGCTGCGCCCCGTCGGCATCGCGACGCGACGGCTCGCGCCGCGAACTGATTCCTCCAGGTTGATGCGCAGATCGAGCGCCAGATCGTCGCCGTCGGGGATGCCACGGCCACGGCCGGCATTGCCAAACATCTGGCCGAAGATGTCGGATGGATCGGCGCCGCCGCGACCGCGGCCGAACGGGCCGGCGCCGCCGCCGAAATCGAACTGGCGGAAGATGTCCTCGGCGCTGCCGGGGCCGGCGCCGGCGAAACCGCTCGCGCGGGGCCGCCCGTCGGCATCGATCTCGCCACGGTCGAACCGTGCCCGCTTCTCGGGATCGCCGAGGATCTCGTTGGCCGCATTCACTTCGGCGAACCGGGCCGCGGACTTCGGGTCCTCGCGGTTCTGATCCGGGTGATGCCGCTTCGCGAGCTTGCGGAACGCCTTCTTGATGTCGCTGTCCGAGGCCGAGCGCGGGAGGCCCAGGACGTCGTAGGGATCTCGCATCGTCATGACATCGGGGTTGGCCGGCGCAACGCGCCGGCAGAAAGGGTTTCCCGCAGAATGTGGGCGCACCGATGGCGGTGCGCAACGGTCCTCAGCGGGTCACGCCGGCCGCTTCCATGGCTTGACGTCGCGCACGCTCCATTCCGCCGGACCAACGCGGCAGGCGTTGCCCTGCGACAGCGTCGGCTGCTCGCCGACGGCGACCGACGCCACGAAGGCGCGGCAGATCTCGTCGCCGGAGAGATAGGGGCTTCCCACGGGCGTGAAACTGCCCTTGCTTCCGCTCGCCGGATTGTCCCAGGCGACGGCGGAGCCGTTTCCCTGCGGATCGAGGGCGACCGCGAGCGCGGCGCGGGCGCGACGCCAGTCCTCCTGATCGAGCAGGGGCGAAAGCGGCGACGGGGCGACGGCTGCGGGCAGCACGGGCGGCGACGGGGGCCGAAGCGAGATCGCTCCGGTGACGTCCGAGTCCTGATCCCTGGAGAACGGAAAGGTGACGCTGCAGGCGCCCAGCCCCACCGCGATCACGAGAACCAGCGGCAAGGCGGCCGGGGCGACGCGTCCGCGACCACGGATCGCCTGACGCGGCACCGCGCTTTCGCTATAACGGCCGCGACGCCGACCGGAAGATATCACGGAACGCTCTCCGCAGCCCGAATGCAACAGGTCACAACTACACATGGAAACGGTTAATGCCCGGTGACCCGACGTTTACCCTGCCCCGCCCGGCCGAGGCCGCCGCGGGCGACTTTACCGAAGCCGACGATCCGTTCGCGGTCTTCGAGGAGTGGTTCGCAGAAGCCCGGCGGTCCGAGCCGAACGACCCGCATGCGATGGCGCTGGCCACGGCCGATGCGGACGGTCTTCCGGACGTGCGCATGGTGCTGATGAACGGCTACGACCGCAAGGGATTCGTGTTCTACACCAACCTCGAAAGCGCGAAGGGACGACAGCTCGAAGGTAACCCCAAAGCGGCGCTCCTGTTCCACTGGAAGAGCCTGCGGCGGCAGGTTCGCGTGCGCGGACCGGTCGTCGCGGTGTCCGGCGCCGAGGCGGATGCCTATTTCGCGTCCCGGCCACGCGAAAGCCGCATCGGCGCCTGGGCGTCCCGGCAGTCGCGGGCCTTGGAGAGCAGGACAGCACTCGAACGGGCGGTGGCCGAGGTGACGGCGCGTCACGAGGGCGGCGAGGTGCCCCGCCCGCCGCATTGGAGCGGCTTTCGGATCGTGCCTACGCGCTTCGAGCTGTGGCACGACCGGCCGTTCCGATTGCATGACCGGATCGTCTTCAGCCGTGCTACGCTCAACTCTCCCTGGACCCGGGTACGGCTCAACCCGTGACCACGGGGCCGGCGATCGGTGCAGCATCGGGAAGGCGAGCCTCATGACGACGAGCCTCATGACAGCGTGCCTCATGCTGCGGACAGCGCGATGAACGTCAGACCGCGAGCCGACACACCCGGCGTCGGGCCCTCCGTCAGGCCGGCGCAGACGTCGGCCGACCGCGCGCCGCGGCGCATCATGCTGCTCACCGGCGCCTCGCGCGGCATCGGTCACGCGACGGTCAAGCGCTTCGCATCCGCGGGCTGGCGCGTGATCACCTGCTCGCGGCAGGGCTTTCCCGAGAACTGTCCGTGGGAGATGGGTCCCGAGGATCACCTGCAGATCGATCTCGCCAGCCCCGACGATACCGCGCGTGCGATCGCTGAGGTCAAGGAACGCCTGCCCGACGGCGAACTGCATGCGCTGGTCAACAACGCTGGCATTTCGCCCAAGGGCGAGGGCGGCCGGCGGCTGGGGACCATCGAGACGTCGCTCGACGACTGGAAATGGGTGTTCCAGGTCAACTTCTTCGCGCCGATCACGCTGGCGCGGGGCCTCGTCGAGGAGTTGCGCAAGGCGCAGGGCTCCGTCGTCAACGTCACGTCGATCGCCGGCTCGCGCGTTCATCCCTTCGCTGGTGCGGCCTATGCCACGTCGAAGGCCGCGCTCATGGGTCTGACCCGCGAGATGGCGGCCGATTTCGGGCCACTCGGGGTCCGCGTCAATGCGATCTCGCCGGGCGAGATCGACACCTCGATCCTGTCGCCCGGCACGGAAAAGATGGTCGAACAGATCCCGATGCGCCGTCTCGGCACGCCCGAAGAGGTGGCGAAGGCGATCTATTTCTTCTGCACGGAACAATCGGGCTACGTCACCGGCACCGAACTGCACATCAACGGCGGCCAGCATGTCTGAGCAACCATCTGTCAGATATCCCGACCACGACCGGCAGCGCGCCCGATCGACAGCGGGGTGGCGAAGCGCATGACGGGGCCGCTCCTCGCCGCGAGCGTCGGCGTGTTCCGCGAGGGCCGCGTGCTCCTCGCCGAGCGGCTGACCGGCGCGGCCAGGGGGCTCTTCAGCTTCCCTGGCGGACGGGTCGAGCCCGGCGAGCGGCTGGCGGACACCGCTCTGAGGGAACTGCGCGAGGAGGTCGGCATCGAGGCGCGGCTCGCGGGGTTCGTCGACCACGTCGAGCTGGTCGAGCGCGATCATGACGGCGTCGTCACGTTTCACGCGGTGGTGTGCGCCTATGCCGGCCACTGGCTCGCCGGCGAGCCGAGATCGGGGCCGGAAGCCGGGCGGATCGTCTGGGTTCGGCCGGACGAAGTCTCGGACCTGCCGACGACAGCCGGCCTCCCCGGGATCGTGGCGCGCGCCGCCCGCATCGTCGCCGCCGTGTGATGGTGAGCCGAGGCCCGGGCGTCTGGTGTGCGGCGGCGCTGGCCGTCCTGCTGGCGTCTTCGCCCACCCTGGCGCAACAGCCACAGCGGTCGGCGGCGTCTCCCGCCCCCGCGCCACCTGCGACGCCGGCACCGGAACCGGCTCCACCGCCCTACGAGCCGCAGCTTCTGCGCCTTTCGGAGATCCTCGGTGCGCTTTCCCATCTGGCGGCGCTGTGCGACGGCGACGGCGAGGCCTGGCGCGCGCGCGCGCAGCAACTGGTCGAGGCCGAGGGCGTGACGCCGCTGCGCCGCGACAGGCTCGCCGGCGCATTCAACCGCGGCTTTCGCGGCTACCAGGCCACGCACCGGCGCTGCACGCCTGCCTCACGACTCGTGATCGACCGCTTCGTCGAGGAGGGCGGGCGGCTGGCCCGGGAGATCACCGGCCGCTTCTCGGGCTGACCCCGCGCTCCCGGCGGCTGCCGCCGGGTGACAATCCACAGCTTTGGCGACCTTGCGTTAACCCTTCCTTCATCGCCCCCTCGCGACCCCGGAAACGATTGGTTAAGTCTAGGGGGCGTCGCGACACGTCGTCGCGTCGTGTCTTCTCGGAATCGCGTCCGTCCAAGTCCCGTGAACCCATGTCCGTGAACGATCAGGCCAGCGAAGACCGCTTCTTCGCCGAACAGCGCCGGGCCGCCCTCGCCTATGTCTGCGAAGCCTTCGAGGAGGCCCGGCTGGACGGGATCGAGGGCGATTGCGTGGCCCAGGCCGCGCTGTTCACCGCATTCAAGGAATTCGTCGCGACCTATGGCGAGGAGGCGGTCGCCACCTTCGCCGAACGCCTGCCCGAACGCGTGCGGCACGGCGAGTTCACCGTGCAGGGAACGCGCCAGTAGGCGTCAGCCGACGCGCTCCAGCGCGCGGATCACACCACGCAGTTCCGCCAGCCCCTTGAGCCTCCCGATCGCCGTATAGCCCGGGTTGGCGCTCTTCTTCAGGTCGTCGAGCATCTTGTGACCATGGTCCGGCCGGAACGGGATCGATCCGCCGCGCCGGCGCGCCTCGGCGAGCAGCGCGCCGATCACGGCCACCATGTCGACGTCGCCATCGAGATGGTCCGCTTCGTGGAACGACGAGCCGTCCGCCTCGCGCCGCGTGGCGCGCAGATGCGCGAAGTGGATGCGCGGCCCGAAGCGGCGGACCATGTCCGGCAGGTCGTTGTCGGCGCGCACGCCCAGGCTTCCGGTGCACAGACACATGCCGTTGGCCGGAGACGGCACCGCGGCGAACAGCGCCGCGTAATCCTGCGCGGTCGAGGCGATGCGCGGCAGCCCGAACAGAGGCCGTGGCGGATCGTCGGGATGCAGCGTCAGCGACACGCCGAGTGCCTCGGCCACCGGCGCGACCCGGTCGAGGAAGGCGATCAGGTTGGCGCGCAGGCGGTCGGTGTCGACGTCGCGGTAGGCGGCGAGCCGCTCGCGGAAGGCAGGCAGATCCAGCGGTTCCGTCGTGGAACCGGGCAGCGCGCTGGCGATGTTGAACACGATCGCCGCGATCTCGGCCTCGCTCATGCGGTCCGCGACCGCCCTCGCCTCGGCCAGCCGCTCCGGATCGTAGCCGGCCTCGGCGCCCGGACGCTTCAGGATGAAGAGATCGAACGCCGCGAACCGCGGCGCGGAAAACCTGAGCGCCGTCGCGCCGTTCGGCAGCGGCCAGTCCAGATCGGTGCGGGTCCAGTCGACCACAGGCATGAAATTGTAGCAGATCGTCCGGATGCCGGCGGCGGCGACCGCCTCCATGCTGGCGATCCATGCCTCGATGGACCGGGTCGCCGCGGCGCCGGTGCGCTTCACGTCGTCGGGCACGGGAATCGACTCGACCACGCTCCAGGTGAGCCGTGTCCGGCCGGGCGGCGTCGTCTCGATCAGCGACTGCCGGCGGCGGACGGCCTCCCCCGTCCAGGCCTCACCGATGGGAACGTCGTGCAGCGCCGTGACGATATGGCTGGCGCCGGCCTGCCGCACGTCGTCGAGGCTCACGCCGTCGTCGGGTCCGAACCAGCGCCAGGCCTGAAGCAAGTGGTCTTCTAGAAGAGTATCGGCCACAGCGCAGCGCCTCTGACGAAAGAAGGGGGAGCGATGCCGCTCCGGCATTCCGCTTTCCCTTTTCCCCGATCCTGCGCTAACCAACAAGCGCCTCAACCGGTGCCGGATCGCCCGCTGCCATGCCGCTGCTTCACCCCGATCGCCTGTTTCCAGCCGATCCCGGCACGCGCACCATCGCGCGGCGGCTGTACGCGGAGGTGGCGGACCTGCCGATCGTCAGTCCGCACGGGCACACCGATCCCCGCTGGTACGCCGAGGACCTGCCCTTTCCCGACCCGGCGACGCTGTTCGTCAAGCCGGACCATTACATCTTCCGCATGCTCCATGCGCAGGGCATCGGGCTCGCGCGCCTGGGCATCCCGCGGCGCGACGGCGGGCCGGTCGAGACGGACCCGCGTGCCGTCTGGCGGCTGTTCGCGGCGCATTGGCACCTGTTTCGCGGAACGCCGACGCGGCTCTGGTTCGAGCACGCGATGGAGACGATCTTCGGCATCGGCGAGCGGCTGACGTCCGCCAATGCCGATGCCATCTACGACCGGGTGGCAGAGGCTCTGGCGACACCGGCGCTTCGGCCGCGCGCCCTCTACGAGCGGTTCGGCATCGAGGTGATCGCCACAACCGATTCCGCCCTCGACGACCTGAGATGGCACGACATGATCCGCGAATCCGGCTGGAGCGGGCGGGTCATCACCGCCTATCGGCCCGACAGCGTGGTCGACCCCGAGTTCGACGGTTTCGCCGCCAACGTGGCCGCCTTCGGCGCCATCACGGGAGAGGATACCGCCACCTGGCCGGGCTACCTCGCCGCGCATGCCAGACGTCGTCAGGACTTCAAGGCGCGCGGCGCCACGTCGACCGATCACGGCCACCGGACCGCGCGCACGGCCGACCTCTCGCAGAGCGAGGCGGCGGCGCTGTTCGCCAAGGCGCTCGCCGGGCGCTGCTCGGCCGATGACGCCGATCTCTTCCGTGGCCAGATGCTGACGGAGATGGCGCGCATGAGCCTCGAGGACGGGCTGGTGCTGCAGATCCATCCCGGCTCGTTCCGCAACCACAATCCCGCCCTTTACCGGGATTTCGGCCGCGACATGGGCGCCGACATGCCGCAGGCGACGGATTACGTCGGCGCGCTGAAGCCGCTGCTCGACCGCTTGGGCAACGATCCGCGGCTGACGATCATCCTCTTCACGCTGGACGAGACCAGCTACAGCCGGGAGCTCGCGCCTCTGGCCGGCCATTACCCGGCTCTGCGGCTGGGTCCCGCCTGGTGGTTCTACGATGCGCCCGAGGGCATGCGCCGGTTCAGGGAACTGACCACGGAGACGGCCGGGTTCTACAACACCGTCGGCTTCAACGACGACACCCGCGCCTATCTGTCGATTCCCGCCCGCCACGACGTCGCGCGGCGCTGCGACTGCGGCTATCTCGCCCGCCTGGTCGCCGAGCATCGGCTCGACGAGGACGAGGCCCGCGACGTGGCCCACGACCTCGCCTACCGGCTCGCCAAAGAGGCCTACCGGCTGTGAAGGCCCGCAGCCCTTCCCCCGACCGGGCGCCGCGTTGGTCGGAAGAGCGCTTCCCTCCCCCTCGCGGGGAGGGCAGGGAGGGGGGCGGTGCAGGACGGAGCGCCCCGCCCCTGGCCGGCCTCCCCCCACCCTCACCCGGCCTGCGAGGGGGCGGGAAGCGGCTGGCCGTGCAGGCCCCGGCAGCACGGGAGATGCCGTCGTGCGGTTGAGCAACGCGAGCCTCGGCACCCTGCCGGCCGGGGTCGACCGGCCGCGCTACGATCGCTCCGCGCTGCGGACCGCGATCGTGCATCTCGGCATCGGCGCGTTTCACCGCGCGCATCAGGCCGTGATGACGGAAGCCGCGATCGCCGACGGCGATCCGCGCTGGGGCATTCTCGGCGCCAGCCTGCGCTCGGCCGATACGCGGGATGCGCTGAAGCCGCAGGACGGGCTCTATGCCGTTTCGGTCCGAGACGCCGGGGGGGAGCGGCTCCAGGTCGTCGGAGCCTCGACCGGCCTGCTGGTCGCGCCGGAGGGGCCGGACCGTCTCGTCAGGTCGTTGCAGCATCCCGACGTGCGCATCGTTTCGCTGACGATCACCGAGAAGGGTTATTGCCACGATCCCGCGACGGGCACCCTGCGCGAGGACCATCCGGACGTGCTGGCCGATCTCGCCATGCCGCAGAGCCCGCGCTCGGCGCTGGGGTTTCTGGCGCTGGGGTTGTCCCGGCGCCGCGCGGCGGGCCTCCCGCCGTTCACCGTGCTGTGCTGCGACAACCTGCCGAGCAACGGCGCCACGGTCCGGCGCGTCCTGTCGCGCTTCGCCGGGCTGGTCGATCCGGCGCTGGGCCGCCATGTCGAGAGCGACGTCGCCTTCCCCTCCACCATGGTCGACCGCATCGTTCCGGCGACGACCGACGAGGATCGCACGCGGATCGCGGACGCGCTCGGCGTCCGGGACGCCTGGCCGGTCATGACCGAACCGTTCAGCCAATGGGTGATCGAGGACCATTTCCCGCAAGGGCGGCCGGACTGGGCGGCGGCGGGCGCGGAGTTCGTCGCGGACGTCGCGCCCTACGAGGCGATGAAGCTGCGGCTGCTCAACGGTAGCCATTCCACGATCGCGTATCTCGGCTACCTCTGCGGCCACGAGACGGTGTCGTCGGCCATGGCCGACGACACCGTCGCGCGGTTCGTCGCCCGGCTCATGGACATGGAGATCACGCCGACGCTGGCCGTGCCGCGCGGCGCCGACGTCGGCCGGTACAAGGCATCGCTGCTGGCCCGCTTCCGCAATCCCGCCCTGAAGCACCGCACCTGGCAGATCGCCATGGACGGATCGCAGAAGCTGCCGCAGCGGCTGCTCGGCACGATCCGTGACCGGCTGGATGCGGGCCAGCCGATCGACGGGCTCGTGCTCGCGGTCGCCGGCTGGATGCGCTACGCGGCCGGCATCGACGAGGCCGGACGGCCGATCGACGTGCGCGACCAGATCGCGCCCCGCCTTGCGGACGTGGCGCGCGGGGCCGGCGGCGATCCGGCGCAGCTCGCCGACGGCTTCCTCGCGATCGGCGAGATCTTCGGCGACCTCGGCCGGGACCGGCGCTTCGGGGAACCCGTCCACGCCGCGCTGGCCGGGCTGTTCGCGCGTGGCGCGCGGGCGTCGATGCAGCGCGCGCTCGATCCGACGACTTGATCGCGCTTGGCGACATCCCGCTGACGCTGCCGCGGCTCGCGTCATCGTCGCTCGCGCCGGCCGATGCCCTCGGCTGCGTGTCGGCCGGGGCGGTCATGGTCGACCAGGCGCTGCCGGCGACCCATGTCGCGCTCCGGCACGGCCGCGCGGTCGCCGCCATCGACTGCCTCGGCGCCTCGGCCTATGCGCCCGTGCCGCTCGGTTCGGTGCCGGCCGTGATCAGGCCGGGCGAGGCGCTGCCGGCAGGTTGCGATGCCGTCGTCGATCCGGACGCCGTTCTCGACGGCGTGGTGGCCGAAGTTCTGGAAGCGCCCGCGCCGGGCGACGGCTGCCGGTTCGCGGGCGACGATCTCGCACCGGGGCGGACGATCCTTCGTCGCGGCCAGACGGTCGGCCCTGCAGCCGTTCTGGCGCTCGAAGCCGCGGGCATCCGGAAAATCGAGGTGCTGCGGCCGGTGATCGCGATCGAGCATGACGAGGGCGGTGCCGCTCTGGCCGGCTGGCTGGCTTCCGAGGCCGGGCTTCTCGGGTGCCGCATCACCGGGACCGGATCGGACGCGACGGCATTCAAGGTCGTGATCGCCGCCGGCCCCACACCGGACCGCACCGCGGCGCCGGCCTTGCGACCCGGCGAGAGCATCTCCTTCACCCACGGAGCGGACGGCGTCCGGCTTCTGGTGCCGCCGGTGCCCGCGGCCGTTCTGGCGGCCTATTGCGCGTTCGTGCTGCCGCTCGTCGCCGGGCTGACGCTGCGCCGGCCGGCAATCGTCACCCGCCCTCTCACGGGCAAGGTCAGCTCGGCGGTCGGCCTGACCGATCTGGTACTGCTGGCTGGCGACGAATCCGGATGGCGACCTCTCGCCGTCGGCGATGCGCCGCTCGGCGCCTGGCTGGACGCAGCCGCCTTCGCGCTGGTGCCGCCTGACAGCGAGGGTCTGCCGGCCGGCGCGCCGCTGGCGGCGACACCGTTCGAGCGGTCTCTGATTGCGGAGGTTGCTTGATGAGCAACGGTGCCGACGTCCGGCAGGACCAGTTTCTCGCGGTGATGTCGCGCGATGCGGCCGTCAAGGCGTTCCGCGATGCGCTCGTGCCGCAGACGCCGGTGGCCGAGGAGGTGGCGCTCGACGATCTTGCCGGACGCGTGCTCGCGCAGGACGTCGCCGCCGCTGTCGACGCGCCGCCGTTCGACCGCTCGGTCGTCGACGGGTTCGCTGTACGCGCCGACGATCTGTCGGTTGCCTCGGCGGCCCGGCCGGTGACGCTGACACTCAGCGGCGAGAGCATCGCCTGCGGGCACGCACCGCGCGTTCCGGTGCTGCCGGGCCGGCTGACGCCGATCGCGACCGGAGCGCCGCTGCCCCGCGGCGCCGACGCCGTGGTGATGATCGAGCATACCGACCCGCATGACGACGGTCGGATCGCCGTGGGGCGGTCGGTCGCGCCCGGCCAGAACGTCGCCTTCGCCGGGAGCGACATCGCGCAGGGCGAGACGCTGCTGCGCGCCGGCACCCTGAT
>CAZVMY010000028.1:0-14031 GCA_964628955.1 uncultured Methylocystis sp. | reverse complement strand
GTGCCCGGCTCGTTGATGGCGCTGACCACGAGTTGCGCCGGGAACCGGCTCTTCTTCGCCTCGTCGATGTCCCAGCGGACGTCGAGCCAGCGGTCGGGCTCGTTGTCGAAATCCGACAGCGCCGGTGACTGGATCGGGTAGATGGTGATGCCCTCGCCCGGCGTCAGGATGCCGATGATGCGATCGCCGGGCACCGCACCGCCGTTCGGCGCGAAACGGACCGGCAGGTTGCCGTTCATGCCGCGGATCGGGATGGCGTCCCGGTTGCCTTCGTCGCTGCCCGGCACCTTGAACTTCAGGTTCTCCGCCTTCGCGATGCCGAACCAGCCGCCCTGCCCGTCCGGCTCGGGACCGGCCTGCCGCGTCTCCTTGAAGTCGGGAAAGACGGCCTTCACGACGTCGCCGGAGTACATCTCGCCACGGCCGACGGCTGCCAGCACGTCGTCGACACTCGCGCGCGCCAGCCGAGGCAGCGCCGCCTTCAGCTTGTCTTCGACGAGGGTCTTCCCGGCGCGCATGAACGCCCGCTCGACGATCTGGCGGCCAAGCCCGGCATACTGGCTGCGCACGGCCGCACGCGTCGCGCGACGGATGGCCGCGCGCGCTTTGCCGGTGACCACGGCCGTCTCCCAGGCGGCCGGCGGCACCTGACCCTCGACACGGATGATCTCGACTTCGTCGCCGTTCTGGAGCTCCGAGAAGATCGGCGCCGGCCGGCCGTTGATCTTGCAGCCGACCGTCGTATTGCCGACCGTGGTGTGCACGGCATAGGCGAAATCGACCGGCGTGGCGCCGCGCGGCAAGGCGATCAGCTTGCCCTTGGGGGTGAAGCAGAAGACCTGATCGTGGAACAGCTCGAGCTTCGTATGCTCGAGGAACTCCTCAGGGCTGTCACCTTCGGACAGCAGCTCGATCGTACGCCGGAGCCACTGATAGGCCTTGGACTCGCTCGCGGCCGCCGCTTCCGGCTCACCCGGATCCCGCAGCACCTGCTCCTTGTAGATCGCGTGGGCGGCGATGCCGAACTCGGCCACCTGATGCATCTCGTGGGTGCGGATCTGCAGTTCCACCCGCTGGCTGCCGGGACCGATCACCGTCGTGTGCAGCGAGCGGTAGTCGTTCTGCTTGGGCGTCGAGATGTAGTCCTTGAAGCGACCAGGCACGCTGGGCCAGGTGACGTGGACGGCGCCCAGCGCCCGGTAGCAATCCGCGACCGTATTCACCAGCACGCGGAAGCCGAAGATGTCCGACAACTGCTCGAACGCGACGCCTTTGCGCTCCATCTTGCGCCAGATCGAATAGGCCTGCTTCTCGCGGCCTCGAATATCGGTCTTGAGGCCCTGGGCCGCGAGCTTCTGGCCGAGTTCTTCCCGGATGCGCTCGATGAGCGCCTCGTTGCGGGATTTCAGGTCCGCGAGCCGCCGGCTCACCATCGCGTGGGCGTCCGGCATCAGGGAGCGAAACGCGAGATGCTCGAGTTCGTCGCGTACCTCTTGCATGCCCATCCGGCCGGCGAGCGGCGCGTAGATCTCGAGCGTCTCCTCGGCGATGCGGGCGCGCTTCGCTGGCGGCACGAAATGCAGCGTGCGCATATTGTGCAGCCGGTCGGCAAGCTTCACCAGAAGCACCCGAACGTCGCTGGCGATGGCAAGCAGAAGCTTGCGCAGGTTCTCGGCCTGCGCCGCCTTCTTGGAGACCAGATCCAGCTTCTTGATCTTGGTGAGGCCGTCGACGAGCGCGCCGATGTCCTTGCCGAACAGCCGGTCTATCTCCTCGCGGGTCGCCGCGGTGTCCTCGATCGTATCGTGCAGCACGGCGGCGACGATCGTCGCGTCGTCCAGACGCATCTCGGTCAGGATCGCCGCGACCTCGAGCGGGTGCGAAAAGTAGGGGTCGCCGGACGCGCGCGTCTGGGTGCCGTGCGCGCGCATCGCATAGACATAGGCGCGATTGAGCAGGCCCTCGTCGGTGGCCGGGTTGTAGCGGCGGACCCGGTCGACGAGTTCGTATTGCCGCATCATGACGCAGGAACCTCAGCGGTCTCCGCCGGGCGGTACGTTTCGGCCGCTCCCGGCAAGAAAAAGGCGGCGTCGGTCAACCGACACCGCCCCGACCTCCAGCAATTGTCCGCGTCCGACGCGTGACCGTCAACCTCACTCGCTCTCGTCGTCGTCGTTGCTGCTGCCAGGCGGCGGCGGAACGAGACCGTCGAGGCCGCGCAGCAGGTCCTCCTCGGACATGCGGTCGAAAGCGACGGCCTTGTCGTCCACCTGGGCGACGCCGACCTGCGGCTGCGGCTGGCTCGCGATCATCGGCACGACCTCCGCCTCCGGCTCGTCCACCTCGACCTGCCGCTGGAGGGAATGGATGAATTCTTCCTTCAGGTCTTCGGGCATGACCGTCTCGTCGGCGATCTCGCGCAGCGCCACGACCGGGTTCTTGTCGCGATCACGGTCGACCGTGATCGCCGCGCCGGCCGCGATCATGCGCGCGCGGTGGCTGGCCAGAAGCACCAGCTCGAACCGGTTCTCGACTTTGTCGATGCAGTCTTCGACGGTCACGCGAGCCATGGGGCAGCGCTCCTCTCGGCGGACAAAATTTCAGGATCAGCCCCGCCTAGCGTTCCTGGCCGTCAAACGCAAGGGTCGCCTGCGGCATGTGTCAAGAAACCGTCGTTATGGCGCAGGCACGCCACAGAATCGACGCCGCGAGAGAACATCTTGTCGTTCAAGTGCTGAAGCCGATCGATTGCTTACGACTTTCGGCGCGTCTCTTCCGCCACAGTCGCCGCGAAAGCGATCGTCTCGCTTGACAGAAGATGCGTGCTGCCGCTTCCCTTAACCATGGTTACGAAACTGTTAAGCGCCGACGTAAGGATTTCTGGTTTTTTCTGCGTCGAAGGCGCATAAATGCAATAACGAAAGAAAGCTGGTTCAGCGGTAATTTGGAGTGCGCGGATGCAACCGCGTGAGGCGCGCAGCGCCACCTTCAGGGATAGTGTTATGGCCACGGGCGAACGGACTGCTCTTTTCATTGACGGTGCGAACCTTTACGCGACTGCCAAGGCGCTAGGTTTCGACGTCGACTATCGCAAGCTTCTCAAGGAATATCAGGGTCGAGGATATCTTGTCCGGGCCTTCTATTATACGGCACTTGCAGAAGATCAGGAGTATTCGTCTATCCGTCCACTGATCGACTGGATAGACTATAACGGTTACAAAGTTGTCACAAAGCCCGTTCGCGAGTTCACGGACTCGCTGGGACGCCGCAAGTTCAAGGGCAACATCGACATCGAGCTCGCGGTCGATGCCATGGAGCTCGCTCAGCACATGGATCACATGGTGTTGTTCTCCGGCGACGGAGACTTCCGTTCGCTCGTTGAGGCTATGCAGCGTCGCGGCGTCCGGGTGAGCGTCGTATCCACTGTGACGACCCAGCCGCCGATGGTGGCCGACGACCTGCGCCGCCAGGCGGACGAGTTCGTCGATCTCGCATCCATGCAGAAGCTGATCGGCCGGGAGGTCACGGACCGCCCGGTTCGCGAGCCGGGCCATGTCGGCGCCGGCGGTCTTCGCGAAGGCCGCAGCTTCGAGCCGCGTGGTCACGAGCCGCGCAGCGAGCCTCGCGTGTCCGAGCCGCGCAACATCCTCGAGCCGCGCAGCACGATGCCGAGCTTCCTGCAGCGACCCGTCGCGCCCGCGAAGGCACTGACGCCGCACGGCGACGAGAACTGAGGCAAGACGAAAAGCCCTCCGCGGTCGCGCGGAGGGAGGGCCGGTCCCGGCCCGCGATCGGCATCAGCCGCCGCTTTTCAGCAGTCGACCCTTTTCGCGCGCCCAATCGCGCTTTTTCTCTGTCTCTCGTTTGTCGAACAGCTTCTTGCCCTTGGCGAGAGCGAGTTCGAGCTTCGCGCGGCCGCGCTCGTTGAAGAACAGCTTGAGCGGCACCAGGGTCATGCCGTCCCTCTGGACCGCGCCGGCGAGTTTGTTGATCTGCCGGCGATGCAGCAACAGCTTCCGCGGTCGACGGCTTTCGTGGTTGAAGCGGTTCGCCTGGAGATACTCAGGGATATAGGCGTTGATCAGGAACATTTCGCCGCCTTCCTCGGCGGCATAGCTTTCCGCGATCGTGGCCTTGCCGTTGCGCAACGACTTCACCTCGGTGCCCGTCAGCGCAATCCCCGCTTCGAATACCTCGCCGATCTCGTAATTGTACCGGGCCTTGCGGTTGTCCGCGACAACCTTGGGTGGCCGAAGCTTCTTCTCGGTCATGCGGTGATCATGCGGCGCTCAGTTCAGGAGGCCGGCATGCACCATCGCCTGCCGGATGGCGTGCCGCGTCGGTTCGGTCACCGGAAGCAGCGGCAGGCGAACCTCCTCGCTCATGCGTTCCAGAAACGCCAGACCACATTTGGCCCCGGCGAGACCGGGCTCGAGGAACACCGCCGCGTGCAGGGGCGTCAACCTGTCCTGAACGTCGAGTGCCGAGCGATAATCGCCGGCGAAACAGGCCTGCATCAGTTCGGCGCAAAGCCGCGGCGCGACGTTCGCCACCACGGAGATGCAGCCGTGCCCGCCGGCCGCCATATGCGCAAGCGCCGTCATGTCCTCGCCTGAAAGCTGGATGAACTCGGGGCCCATCGCCTGCCGCTGCAGCGAGACCCGGTCGAGCTTGCCGGTGGCGTCCTTGACCCCGACGATGTTGGGCAGCTCGTACAGCCGGGCCATCGTCTCCACCGACATGTCGACGACGGAGCGCGGCGGGATGTTGTAGATGAAGATCGGCAGTCCGACCGCGTCGTTCACCGCCTTGAAGTGGCGATACAACCCCTCCTGCGTCGGTCGGTTGTAATAGGGCGTCACCACCAGCAGCGCATCGGCGCCGGCCTGTTCGGCATGCCGGGCGAGGTCGATCGCCTCAGCCGTGTTGTTGGAGCCGGCACCGGCCATCACCGGAACGCGCCCACGTGCCTCGGCGATACACCATTCCACGACCTGCTTGTGCTCCGCGTGGCTCAGCGTCGGGCTCTCGCCCGTGGTGCCGACCGGGACGAGGCCGGTCGTGCCGGCCGCGATCTGCCAGTCGACGTGGGTGCGGAACGTCGCCTCGTCGAGCTTGCCGTCCTTGAAGGGCGTGACCAGCGCCGTCAGTGAGCCACGAAAGGCGTCGGTCTTGCTGGACATGGGATCCTCGTGGCGGCCGACGTCGCGCTTCGGCGCCTGTTTCGTCGGAGCGTCACACATAACGGCTGCCACCGCGTCTGGGAAGGGCGCCTTGATGGTGCCGCATCGCTCGGGCATCGGCCCTTAATGGCTCGGAAACCCTACCGCGAGACACTTGCCGCCGGCATCGTCGTCCGGTTAGCGGGGGAGTTCTTGAACGGGTTGGTCGCTCTCGCGATCCTGTTCGTCCTGGTCTCGACGGCCGGGCGGCTGAACACGCCCGTTCCCGTGACGGACCCGCCGGCGGAAACGACCGCAAGCGTCCCCTCGCCCGTCCCCTCGCCTAGCGACGCCGAACGGGTGGAGGTCACCCCCGCGCCCACCGTCGCGTTTTCGCCGCCGTTCCCGGTCCTCCCGCCGCCTCATTCAGGCATGGTTCTGCCTCCGCCGGGACTCGCCGTCGTACCCGTCGACCTCGATCGCGTTCGGGCCACCATCGACGCCTATCGCGCGGGAGACGTCGCGAAGGGCGATCTGCTCGCGCAGGACATCGCCAATCCGGATGCGCGCCGCACGGTCGAGTGGGTCGCGATCCGCTGGGCCGCGCGGCACATGAGTTTCGACCGGCTGGCGGCTTTCCTGCGTGCAGAGCCAGGCTTCGCGATGGCGGACTGGATCAAGCGCCGCGCCGAGGACGCCCTGTTCCGCGACAAGCGGGCTCCGGCCACGGTGCTGGCCTTTTTCGAGGGCCGTGAGCCGGAGATGGCGACGGGGTTGGCAGCGCTCGCCGCCGCGCATCTCGCCCGCGGCGAGGAGGCACGCGCGATCCAGCTCGCCCGTCTCGCCTGGCGCCGGCAATCCCTGCCGCGCGACGTCGAGCGCTGGACGACGGCGAACGTCCCGGGCGCCATCGGAAGGGCCGAGATCGTGCGCCGCGCTCTGGCGCAGGTCCTCACCGAGTCCGAGGCCGATGGCTTGCGGCTCGCCGCCCTGGCGGGTCCCGATGACCTGGCGCTCGCCCGGCTGCTGGCTGCTTCGGCGGACGGCAGGGTGACGGCGCAACAGCTCGCCGCGGCGCAACCGGCCGTTCGCAACGCGCCGCTGTTCGCTCTGGTCCGCAGCCGGCACTTGCGGCAGAGCGGCAATCTCGAAGAGGCCGCCAGGACGCTGCTCGCGGCCAGCACCGCCGCCGATGATCTGATCGACGGCGATGCGTGGTTCGCGGAGCGGCGCATGGTGGCGCGCCAGCTGCTCGACGCCGGCGACGCAAAAACGGCCTACACGATCGTCAGCCGGCACGCCGCCCAATCCGACGTGCACAGGATCGATGCCGAGTTCTATGCCGGCTGGATCGCGCTCCGGTTCCTGTCGGATGCCCGGGCCGCCGGCCGGCATTTCGCCCGGGCTGCCGGGGACGCGGAAACGCCGATCTCCGTCGCCCGGGTGAGCTACTGGCAGGGACGCGCCGCCGAGGCCGGGGCGCCCGGCGATCCCGAGGCGTTCTATCGCCGGGCCGCCCGGCACCCCGTCGCCTATTACGGCCAGCTTGCCGCCGCGAAACTCGGCCATCCGGAACTCCACATCCGGTCGCCGGGGGCCACCGCCGCGGACCACGCGATGTTTGCCGCGTCGCCCTCGGGGCGCGCCATCCGCATCCTGCTCGATGCCGGCTTCCGGGAACTCGTGGGGCCGATGGCCGTCGATCTCGCGCAGACGGCGACCGACGTCCGGCAGCTGGATGCGCTGGGCGCGACGCTGCGGGGCCACGGCGACGCCCGCCTGCTGCTGACCTTCGGCAAGGCGGCGGTTCAGCGCGGCCTGCCGTTTGAACGGCACGCGTTTCCAAACTTCGGCGTGCCGCTGCACGACCCGGTCGAGGGCTCGGCCGAACCGGCCATGGTCTACGCGGTCGTGCGGCAGGAGAGCGCTTTTCAGGCAGACGCGGTCTCGCAGGCCAACGCACGCGGCCTGATGCAGATGATCCCCTCGACGGCCGCGCGCACCGCACGCCGGATCGGCCTCGCGGTAACGCCGCTGCAACTGACCAGCGACCCGCAACTCAACGCCAGGCTCGGCGCTGCGCATCTGGGAGAGCTCGATGCGGAGCTCGATGGCGCGACAATGCTGATGTTCGCCGCCTATAACGCGGGGTCCCACCGCGTCCGGCAGTGGATCAAGGCCTATGGCGATCCGCGGCATCCTGCCATCGACATGGTCGACTGGGCGGAGCGCATCCCGTTCTCGGAGACCCGGAACTATGTCCAGCGCGTGATGGAGAACTTCCAGGTCTATCGCGCGCTGTTTGATGGCGGGCGGGCTCCGCTCACGATCGCGACCGATCTCGAATGGAGCCGCGCGCAGACCCGGGAAGCGGCACGGACGGACGCGCTTTCGCCGCGCGCCAGGACGCCTTAAAAGCCCGTCTGAAAACATGGGTGCCTCATCCTGAGGTGCGAGGCGGAGCCGAGCCTCGAAGGATGATCCTCGACCGGCATAGTGCTTTCGAGCATCCTTCGAGGCTTCCTCGCTCCGCTCGTCCGCATCTCAGGATGAGGGAAAAGGAACCATCGAACAGTCTCCAGGCACGGCCCCGCCGCCAGCGAACGGAACCGCTCTCATGGACGCCAGTCCTCCTCCCTCTGAAAGCCGGGGCCCCGCTGGCTGGCGGAGCTTCCGCTGCCGATCTCAGGACGGGCTGTCGCTGCATGCCAGGGACTGGGGCGAGCGCCACTGGACGGCGCTGCCGGTCGTCTGCCTGCCAGGCCTGACGCGGAACGCGGCCGATTTCGACGAGCTGGCCGCCGCGCTCCATGCCGGGACGCGACGTGTCCTGGCACTCGATTATCGCGGGCGCGGCCAGTCCGATCGCGATCCGGACTGGAGGAACTACGACATCCAGGTGGAAGCGCAGGACGTACTCGCCGTCCTCACGGCGGCCGACATCCAAGAGGCGATCGTGATCGGCACCTCGCGCGGCGGGCTGATCGCCATGGCGATGGCGGCGATCAGGCCGGCGGTCCTGCGCGGCGTCGTGCTCAACGACATCGGACCCGTGATCGACGGCAAAGGCCTGGCGCGGATCCGCAGCTATGTCGGCAAGCTGCCACGACCGAAGACCTATGCCGAAGCCGTCGACGTGCTCCGGACGCTCGCGAACCAGCAGTTCACGGCGCTGTCGGATGCCGACTGGCTGGCCCAGGCCCGGCGGACGTGGAAGGAGACGGCCGACGGGCTGGAGCCGGACTACGACGTCGCGATCCAGCGCGGGCTGGACGCAATCGACATCGAACGGCCATTGATCCCGCTCTGGGGATTGTTCGAGGGGCTGTCGGGACTCCCGGTGCTGGCGATCCGCGGAGAGAACTCCGACCTGCTGTCGCCGGACACGCTGGCCGAGATGGGGCGGCGCCACCCTCGCCTCATGCCCCTGACCGTTCCGGGACAGGGACATGCGCCGCTGCTGTCCGATCCGCCGACGATCGCGGCGATCGCCGCCTTCGTCGCGGAGCTGGTCCCGTAGCCCGGCCCGAACGTCGCGTCCGTCCATCAGGAACGCATCGACCAACGACGCATCGCACCATGAAAAAACCCGGGGCTCGCGCCCCGGGTTCTGTTTCCACCGACTGTGGGTCGATCAGAAGTCGCGCGCGATGCGCAGACGGCCGAGCCACTGGTCGGCCGACGACTTGGTGAACGGCGCACCACGGTTCTCGTCCAGAACACGACCCGACGGATCGATGTTGAAGTAGGCGATTTCGCCACCGATCGTCAGACCGCGAACGGGCTGCCAGACGGTGTTCACGCCCACGGACCACGCCGTGTAGTCGCGGCCGAGCGTCGGAGCGGTCGTCGTCGTCGCGATCGGGAGAGCGTTGACGCTCTGCTCGAAGTCGACGTCGATGTACGAACCGAACACAGCGGAGCTGATGGTCGGGGTCCAGAAGTGCTGGAAGCTCGCCGCGAAGGCGTAGGCCGTCGGCAGGGTCAGACGGCCGGCAGCGTTGAAGATGCCGTCCGGGGTCGAGCCGGTGATGCCGACGGCGCCGACGCCACCGACGGTCGCGCCGCCGAAGTTGTTCGACGCGACGTAGTTGAGGGCACCTTCACCGTACGTGAAGTTCAGGAACAGGTTGTCGCCCGGAGCGATGAACGGCGTGTTGATCTTGGCCGAAGCCGCGAACGCATAGCCGTACTCGGTCGTGGTGAGAACGCCGAGGTTGTTCGTGGCGACCTCGTGCACGACGCCCGAGAACTTGACGATACCCCAGGCCTGCTCGAAGCGGATGTCACCGACGAAGTCGGGGAGACGCACGCCGGCGTAGTTGCCTGAAACGCCGACCGAAGTGGTGATCGGGTTACGACGGAAGACCGGATCTTCGACCGAGATGGTCGCGATCAAGCCATTGCCCGGCGCGAAGCTGTAGGCGGCGAGGTTGAGAGTGCCCGGCGACGAGAAGAACGACGTGCCGATGATCTCGTGGGTGCCGAGCGGATCGAAGAACGAACCGGTCTTACCAACCGTGAACCCGGCGAACTGGATGAACGCCTGGTTGATGTCGATGTTCGTCTGGGCGCGGCCACCGAGGAAGCCGGTCGAGTCTTCTTCGACTTGACCGAAGCGGAACGCCGTACCCGAACGCTGCGAACCGGTACGGTAGGCGGCGTCGATCTGGACGAAGGCGCGAACCACGCCGTAGTCGGACTGGGTGCGGGCGTCGAGGTTGATACGACCTTCGCCACGGAAGCCGGTGCGGCTCGAGTTGCGGTTGGTCGGCTCGACGTAGCCGTACTGGAAGCGGACACGACCACCAACCTTGAGGCAGGTTTCCGTACCCGGGATGAAGAAGAACCCGGCGCCCTGGGCCGAGCAGACGCGAACGTATTCCACCGGAGTGGGCTTCTTGACGCCGAGATCGGCGGCCGAAGCGTAGGAAACTGCGGCAAGACCAGCCGCGGCTCCCAGAAGTGTGCTCTTAACGAGCTTCATGCTGAACCTCCAAAGTTCGAAGACCTATGGGAACCGCCGCTCAACGTCCGAAATCCGGAAGCCCGAAGATCCGAAACCAAGCTTTCCCCTGTCACCGTGCCGTCCGTGCGCCTGAATGGGAAATCACTTCCGCTCCAGACATCCGACCGACACGGATGGAACGACCGGGGAGCCCCCGTCGCTGAAAGCAACATACAGGCGGACGTGTCCCGATCAACGTTTCGTCGCTTTTCAGGCACTGTTCCGACAGGCTTTTCACACCCGTGTTGCACAAAGGGCACGCCGCCGTCGTGCCGTCTCGGCCACGCTGTCGTACCGGTCGGCAAGGCTCTGAAATCATGAATGATTTCTTAACGGACGCGTGCGCGCCGGGCCTGCTGGAGGCCGGGTTTCGGCCGATGCCGCGGGTGCCGGCCGAAAGTGGCCGACCCGCCGTGCCGACACATTCTCCGATCCGGACTGCGGCCGACCGTCTGGCGCAGAGGCGCAACGCCGGTTCGATTCGGGGGCGAAGGCCGTGGGCGAACCCCCAACGAAGAACGGCGGCGCAGGAGCGCCGCCGCGAATCGTCGGATGTGCCGCCGGGCGTCCCGCGCGACTTCAGAAGTCGCGCGCGATGCGCAGACGGCCGAACCACTGATCGCCACTGCCGAGCGTGAAGCCCGTGCCGCGGTTCTGGTCGAAGACGCGGCCGGTCGGATCAACGTAGACGTAGGCCACCTCGGTTCCGATGTTCAGTCCCCGGACCGGCGTCCAGACGAAGTTGGTGCCGACCGAGAAGGCTTCGTAGTCGCGGCCGATCGGAACGGCCGTCAGGGTCGTCGCGATCGGCAGTCCGTTCACGCCGCGCGGGAAGTCGACGTTGATGTAGGACGCAAACACGGCCTGCGAAAACGTCGGCGTCCAGAAATGCTGGAAACTGCCCGCGAACGAATAGGCCGACGGCAGGAGAAGACGGCCGGCCGCGTTGAAGACGCCGTCGGCGGTCTGGCCGGTCACGCCGACCGCGGTGACGCCGGCGAGGATCGAGTTGTTGAAGCCGAACGAGCCGACGTAATCGAGCGCGCCCTGGCCAAAGGCGGCGTTCAGCAGCAGGTTGTCACCGGTCGTGATGAAGGGAAGGTTGATCTTCGCCGATCCGGCGATGGCGAAGCCGTACTCGGTCGTGGTGTTCACGCCGAGGTTCGACGTCGCCACCTCGTGCACGACGCCGGAAAGCTTCACGATGCCCCAGGACTGCTGATAGCGCGCGTCGAGGATGAAGTCTGGCAGGCGGATGCCGCCGAGATTGCCGTTGACGGCCCCGGCGCCCGTCGACAACGCCACCGGCAGGCGGCGCGTGACCGGGTCTTCAACCGAGAGCGTCACGTTGAGGCCGCTCAGCGGGGAGTAGGTATAGGCGATCAGGTTCACTGTCTGGTTGAACGAATAGTACGAGTTGGTGATGATCTCGTGCGTGCCGAGCTGGTCCGAGAACGACGTCGTCTTGCCGGCGGTGAACCCGGCGAACTGGATGAAGGCCTGGCTGACGTCGATGTAGGTCTGGGCGCGGGTGCCCAGGAAGCCCGTCACGTCCTCCTGCGCCTCGCCCTGGCGGAAGCGGCTGCCCGAGCGCTCGGCGCCGGTGCGGTAGGCGGCGTCGATCTGAACGAAGGCGCGCAGCACGCCGTAATCCGTCTGCGTGCGCGAATCGAGGTTGATGCGGCCTTCGCCGCGCGTGCCCACGCGGCTGCTGTTGCGGTTGGTCGGCTCGACGTAGCCGTACTGGTAGCGGACGCGACCGCCGATCTTGAGGCAGGTCTCGGTGCCGGGGATGAAGAAGAACCCGGCCCCGGACGCGCCGCAGACCCGGACGTATTCCACCGGCGACGGCTTCTTGACGCCGAGATCGGCAGCGGTTGCAGGCACCGTGACCAGGGTCGCGGCCGACGCCAGGAGGCTGCCGCCGAGCAGGCGAGCAGCAGGAACGCGGCGATGGGATGATGTCATTTCGGTATCCGGGGTTCATAAGCGCCGACGGACCGAACCAGCCACCGTTAACAGATGCGTGACACGCCGCCGGAAAGCCCGAATTCTGACAAAGACGTGATCATCGACCGATCGCCTGCCGCACTTAATCCGCAATCACCGCTGCCTCACGTCGCGGGCGGTGACGGGTCTGGTGCCGACGCGGGTCCGGCCGCCGCGCGGGGCGAAACCGTGCCGACGGTCCGCCGCAGGCTGTGGAAGCGGAGGACGCCGAACGGCAGGCTGCCCAGATAGAGCGCGACCAGCGCGATCAGCGTCTCGAAGGTGAACGCGAACAGAAGCGCCGTGAGCAGCACGACGCAAACGAACAGCGGCATCACGCGCTCGCGCGGCACGCGCTTGACGAAACGCTTGCTCGAGAGCGTCGGGATCGTGCTGATCGTCAGGAAGGCGACGACGAGCGTGTAGAGGAACACCATCGTCGGCAGGCCCATGAAATGCGGAAAACCGGCCAGCGCCGCATAGATCGGCAGCAGCACGACCATCGCGCCCATGGGCGCCGGCATGCCGACGAAGAAGTCCTTCTTCCATTCGGGCCGGTCGGGGTCCTCCAGCATCACGTTGAAGCGCGCGAGGCGCAGCGCCATGGCGATGGCGAAGACGAGGCAGACGATCCAGCCGAGCGATTTCAGCTCGTTGAGCTTCCAGACGTACAGCACCAGCGCCGGCACGCAGCCGAAATTGACGAAATCGGCCAGCGAATCGAGCTCCGCCCCGAAGCGTGACGTGCCCTTGAGGAAGCGCGCGAGGTTGCCGTCGACGCCATCGAGCACGGCCGCGAACAGGATGGCATAGACCGCCATCTCGAAGCGGCCCTCGATCGCGAGGCGGATGGCACTGAGCCCGGCGCACAGCGCGAGCAGCGTGACGACATTGGGCAGAAGCAGCCGCATCGGGATCGGCCGGAAACGGCGGCGCTTCGGCTCGTCGGCATCCGGCTGGAAGGGTGGGAAGATGTCGGACATGCTCCCCTCCTGCCGCCTCAGCTCGTTCCGAACGTCCGGGTCGGCTCGCCGGAGCGCATGTCGGCCAGCACGGTCTCGCCGGCCAGCGTCTTCTGGCCGAGGCCGACCAGCGGGCGGGCTCCCGCCGGAAAGTAGACGTCGACCCGCGAGCCGAAGCGGATCAGGCCGAAGCGCTCGCCGACCGCCAGCGTCTGGCCCTCGCCCGCGAAGCCGACGATGCGTCGCGCCACGAGGCCCGCGATCTGAACCACGCCGAAGCTGCCATAGGCGCTCTCGACGAGCAGCGCGTTGCGCTCGTTGTCCTCGCTCGCCTTGTCGAGATCGGCGTTGAGGAACAGCCCCGGCCGGTAGGCGATCTTCGCGATCTTCCCGGCGATCGGCATCCGGTTCACGTGGCAGTCGAAGACCGACATGAAGACCGAGACGCGCGGCAGGGCCACCTCGCCGAGGCCGAGTTCGGCCGGCGGCACGAACTGCCCGATACTCGAGACGGTGCCGTCGGCAGGGCTGACCACGAGGCCTTCGCGCAGCGGCGTCACGCGCGGCGGATCACGGAAGAAATAGACGCACCAGGCAGTCAGGATCGCACCGATCCAGCCGAGCGGCGCCCACAGCCAGCCCAGCAGCACGGCGGCGACCGCGAACAGCCCGATGAAGAGATACCCCTCGGGATGAACCGGCACCAACTGCCGGCGGATGGACGAGACGATCGACATTCAGGACCCTCGGAAGGAGGCGTCAGGTACGGCATTGCGAGGCGGGGGGCAATCGGGAAGGTGGCAGGGGGAGTGGGAGGGGGGTGCTGGAAGCCTCGCTGCAATGCCAGCCGCTTCCCTCCCCCGCGAACGCGGGGAGGGTGAGGGAGGGGGCGGGTCAGAACGAGGCATCG
>CAZVMY010000027.1:0-14132 GCA_964628955.1 uncultured Methylocystis sp. | reverse complement strand
GTCACCAGCAGGATCGCGACGCCGAAATTGCCGATCTGGCGGTTGATGTACTCCATGAACAGGAACATCGGCTTGGTGATGAAATGGAACCATCCCCAGTCGATCAGCAGCTCGAACCGGCGGACGCCGCCCGTCTGCTCGTAGGCGTCGACGACAGCCACCTCCTTGGCGCCGACGAACACGCGCGTGGTCGCCTCGATCGTAGTTCCCGGAGCCGCCGTCTGCGGCGGCAGGAACACGTCTGCCTGATAGGTCGGAACCGTGCCGACGTTGCCCGCGGCGTAGCGCCCGTCGTAGGGCACCGCCTGATCGGGCACCACCGCCGTCGCCCAGTACTTGTCGGTGATCCCGACGAAGCCGCCGGTCGCCTTCCAGCTCCTCACCTTCGCCTTGACGAGATCGGAATAGCCGACCTCCTGGAGGCCGCTCTCGCCCAGCACGCCGATCATGCCTTCGTGCAGGATGAAGAACCCACCGACGGTAGGCGTTCCGTGCCGCGACACCAGCGCGTAGGGATAGAGCGTCACCGGGCCGCCGCCGCGGTTCTCGACGGTATCCTTGACGGTGAACATGAAGTTGCGGTCAACGGCGATCTGGCGCCGGAACACCAGACCCTGGCCGTTGTCGAACGACAGGACGACCGGCTGTTCGGGCGTGAGCGCGGGCCGGTCGGCGGTCCACTCCGTCTGTGGTCCGGGCAGCACGACGGTCGCGCCCTGCGGCGCCACCCAGCCCAGCTCGGCGTAGTAGGGGCTCGGCGCCTGCGAGGGCGACAGCAGGACGATGCGCGGGCTCGAGCGGTCGACCGTCTCGTGATAATCGACCAGCGACAGATCGTCGATGCGTGCGCCCTTCAGCGCGATCGAGCCCGCGACCCGCGGCGTCTCGATGCGGACGCGGGGGCTGAGCGCCAGGGCCTGCTCGCGGTTGACCGGAACCGCGACGGGCGCTGGCGCAGGCGTACCGACGCCGGCCTGCGGAGACTGGACGCCGGGCACGGTGCTGCCCGGCACGGTCGTCCCTTGCGGGATGACCTGCGACTGCGAGCGCGTCTTTTCGAGCTGCGGGACGCCATAGAATGCGTTCCAGCCGACGATCACGAGGACGGAAAGCCCGATCGCCAGAAGGAGGTTCTTGTTGTCGGCTTGCTGCTGCATCACGGTCTCGGGCTCGTTTCGGTCCGATTGCGGACGGGGCGGCGCATGGCTTCAGGTCCGGCCGGAGCGCTCGTCGTTACGGCGACCCGCAGCCGCCAACGATCGGTCAATCACGGCGAAAGCGCGGCGCAGGCCGCTCCTCAGTTCGTCGAATGACGTCCCGAGTACTTCGCGGCGCGCGAGCACAACATAATCGGCCGGCGGCCCTTCCGCGAGGGCGGCGGCCTCGATCCGCACAGCCTCACGCAGGCGCCGACGAATCCGGTTTCGCTCGGTCGCGTGTCCCACTTTCCGCGTCACGGTGAAACCCACTCGTCGTCCGGATGACGGGTCGCCCGGCTTTGCCTGAAGCGAGAACGCCGGCCCATGAAACCGCTTTCCCTTGGCCGCAGCGACGAAGTCTCGCCGCTTGCGCAGCCGGCCGACGGTCTTCTGGGGCTGCATGCGATCACCCCGGAAGCTGCGATCCGGTGCCCCCGGCCGCGTCAGGCCGAGAGCCGCTTGCGGCCTCGCGTCCGCCTGGCCGTAATGACCCGGCGACCACCCTTGGTCGCCATGCGGGCGCGGTAGCCGTGACGGCGCTTGCGCACGAGTTTGCTCGGCTGGTAGGTCCTCTTCACGCTCGTCACTCCGGTCGGATGGCAAGTTCCGCTGGCTCGTCCCGGTCTTCGCCGCCCGGGAAAGAACAAGCCCGGGCCTCGAAAACAATCGGCGCCGCTGACGGCGCCGTGGTGGAAAGCTCGCGGTGAAAGCTCCGGTCGCTATAAGGATACTGGGGCGGTAAAGTCAATCGCGCCGTCGTCCGCACGCGCGAGCCGCGCGCCGGCTGTGGCGTACCACTGGGGGAGACTGAGCGGAGTGATGGGATGACGGTGCCGGAGAAAACCGGCAAAAGCTCGAGACCGACCGCGATTGCCCTGCGCTGGCTGCCGCTGGGCATCATCGCACTGGTGATGGTGCTCGTGTTCGCCACGGGCTGGCACCGTTCGGTATCATTCGAGGCGCTGGTGCTCCACCAGCAGCGGATCGCCGCGTTCATCGCGGAGCATCGTGTCGAGGCCCTCGGGATCTATGTCGCGATCTATATGTCCGTGGTGGCGCTTTCGATCCCGGGGGCGCTGATCATGACGCTGTCGGGCGGCTTTCTGTTCGGACCGCTGGCCGGGGGGGCCGCGGCAGTCGTGGGCGCCACGCTGGGTTCGACCGTGCTGTTTCTCGCCGCGCGCTCGTCGCTAGGCGCCGCGCTGCGGGATGCCGCGCGCGGGTCGGTCGCCCGGCTGGCGGACGGCTTTCGCGACAATGCCATCGCGTTCATGCTGTTCCTGCGGCTGGCTCCGGTCTTTCCATTCGCGCTCGTCAATCTGGCAGCCGCGATCTTCGGCATTCCGCTTCTCGTTTTCGTGCTGACGACGCTGATCGGCATAGTGCCGGCGACGTTCGCTTTCGCGCTCGCGGGCTCCAGCCTCGGGCAGCTGATCGATGGCCAGCGCGAAGCGTTCCTGGCCTGCATCGACGCCGGGCGGACCGATTGCCGGATAACCCTCGATCTCACCGCCCTGATGAGCCGCAACATGCTCATCGCGCTGGCAGCCCTCGGCTGCGCGGCGCTGCTGCCCATCGTCGCCCGCAAAGTGTTCCGCAGGGCCGCGGGAAAGGCCTGACGGAGCGTTCCATGAGCGAGACGCCGACCGAAATGCTCCGGCCCGACCTCTGCATCATCGGCGGCGGCTCCGGCGGCCTGTCCATCGCGGCCGCGGCGGCGATGATGCGTGTCCCCGTCGTTCTCATCGAGCGCGGACGGATGGGCGGCGACTGCCTGAACGTGGGCTGCGTCCCCTCCAAGGCGATGATCGCGGCGGCCCGTCACGCCCGGGTCCACGCCGAGCCGGCCTTCGGTTTTCCCGCCACCGCCACGATCACCGCCGATTTCTCGGCCGTCCACGCCCATGTCCGCCAGGTGATCGCGGAGATCGCACCCAATGATTCCGAGGCCCGGTTCGGCGCGCTGGGCGTCAGGGTGATCAAGGCCGAGGGCCGTTTCATCGCCCCAGATGCCGTGCGCGCCGGCTCCGTGGAGATCCGGGCCCGCCGGTTCGTGATCGCGACCGGCTCCCGCCCGGCAATGCCGGATGTTCCCGGGATCGCCGACGTCGAGGCGCTCACCAACGAGACCATCTTCGATCTGACCGAACGGCCGCGCCATCTTCTGGTGCTCGGCGCCGGACCGATCGGGCTGGAACTGGCCCAGGCTCATGCGCGGCTCGGGAGCAAGGTGACGGTGATCGAGGCGAATGCCGCCCTCGGCCGGGAGGATCCCGAGGCGGCGGCGGTCGTCGTGACGGCGCTCCGGCGCGAAGGCATCGACGTGCGCGAGCGGCTTTCGGTCGCGCGCGCCGAACGGACCGCGGACGGCTTGGCGCTCGACCTTTCGGACGGAGGGCGGGTTGAGGGAAGCCACCTGCTCGTCGCCGCCGGCCGGACCTACGGATGGGAGGGACTGGGCCTCGACGCGGCCGGGATCGGCATGGCGAACGGGCGGATCGTCGTCGATCCGCGGCTGCGGACCAGCAACCGCCGCGTCTATGCCGTCGGCGACGCGGCCGGCGGCCAGCAGTACACGCATCTCGCCAGCCATCATGCCGGCGTGGTCATCCGGAACACGCTGTTCCGTCTTCCGGCCCGGGCGGACCGCACGCCGATCCCGCGCGTGACCTACACCGCTCCCGAGATCGCCGCGGTCGGCCTGTCCGAAGCCGAGGCTTTCGTGGCGGGCGGCAAGGTGTCGGTGCTGCGCTGGCCGTTCTCCGAGAACGATCGCGCCCGGACCGAGGGACTCACCGACGGCTTCGTCAAGGTTCTCGTCGGCGCGAAGGGCCGGGTGCTGGGCGCCGTCGTCGTGGGCGAACACGCCGGCGATCTGATCGCGCCATGGGTGCTCGCGATGGCCGAGAACTTGCCGGTCAGGAGCATAGCCAACCTCGTGCTGCCTTATCCCACGCGTTCGGAAGCCTCGAAACGTGCGGCCGTGCAGAGCCTGCTGTCCGGCCTGCGGAACCCGTGGCTTCCCGGGGTTCTGCGCATCTTGCGAAGTTTCGGCTGACGTGGAAGGCGTGTGCCGATGACGGCCCACGACGAGAGCATGACGGTGGTCGCGAGGCGGCGGGGCATGGGCCTCTCCGGCCGCATCCTCCTGCTGGCCAGCGCCTTCGTCATGCTCGCCGAGGTGCTGATCTACGTGCCGTCGCTGGCCAGCTTCCGCAACAACTGGCTCAGCGACCGGCTGGCTTCGGCCGGCACCGCGTCGCTCGTATTCCAGGCCGGACAGGACGCCGATCTGCCGGAGATGCTCCAGCAAGAGGTGCTGGAGAGCATCCGCGCCGAGTCGATCGCGCTCAAGATCAAGGGCACGCGGCGGCTGATCGCGATGGCCGACATGCCCCCGCCGGTCGACCGCACCTTCGACCTGCGCGAGCGCGGCCCGCTGCGCTCGATCGTCGAGAGTTTCGACACCCTGCTGTTCGGCGGGAACCGCATGCTGAACGTCGTCGGGGGCGCCCCGATGGGCGGCGAATTCGTCGAGGTGGTCTTGCGCGAACAGCCGCTGCGCGACGCCATGCTCCGCTACACCGCCAACATCCTGCTGATCTCGCTGACGATCTCGGCGATCACGGCGATGCTGCTGTTCATGGCGCTGCGGCACCTGATCGTCCGCCCGGTGCAGCGCCTCACCGGCAGCATCCTGTCCTTCGCCGCCAATCCGGAGGATGCGACGCGTCTGCACGAACCCTCCGGCCGGACCGACGAGATCGGCGCGGCCGAGCAGGCGCTCGTGGGCATGCAGCGGACGCTGGCGCAGGAACTGAAGCAGCGCGAACATCTGGCGGCGCTGGGGCTGGCCGTGAGCAAGATCAGCCACGACCTGCGCAACCTGCTGGCTTCCGCCCAGCTGTTCTCGGATCGGCTCAACGAGATCGAGGATCCCCGCGCGCGCCGCTTCGTGCCCAAGCTGATCCAGGCGCTCGACCGCGCGATCACGTTCTGCGAAACCTCGCTCGCCTATGGCCGCGTCTCCGAACGCGCGCCTGTCCTGCGCCGCCTGCGGCTTCACGACGTCGCCGAGGACGTGCGCGAGACACTCGGTCTCGACGACGACCACGCCGTGCGCTGGCGCAACGAGGTGCCGCGGGACCTGATCGTCGAGGCGGATCCGGAGCACCTGTTCCGGATCCTGCTGAACCTGTGCCGCAACGCCGTGCAGGCGATGACGCAGGAGGTGCCGCGCGGGGGCGAGGACGCGCCGGCGCTGGTTCTCACGATCGCGGCGGCGGACACCCCGGCCGGCATCACGATCGACGTCGGCGATACCGGGCCGGGCGTGCCCGAGCGCATCAAGCCGCGGCTGTTCGAGGCGTTCCGTGGCGGTGGCCGCCCGGGAGGGGCCGGCCTCGGCCTCGCCATCGCCTCGGAACTGGTGCGCGGCCAGGGCGGCACGATCCGCCTCGGCGAGCGGCCCGGCCCCGGCGCCTGTTTCCGGGTCGTCTTCCCCAACCGCGCCACGCGCCCGCCGGCCCTGGCGGCCCCCGCCATGCCCGAGACGTCTCCCGTCCCGGGCCAGCGCGTGTGATCCGGGTTGATCCGCCCTCTAGTTTTCCTTGCACTCCGCCGCGCCAGACGCTAACCAGCGCGCTTCCGGATTGCCCGCCAATCCGTCGCGGCGCCCGTAGCTCAGCTGGATAGAGCACCAGACTACGAATCTGGGGGTCAGAGGTTCGAATCCTTTCGGGCGCGCCAGTTCTAGAGGACCCTCCAGAGCACTACTGGGAAATCCGGCCACAGTTTACCCGGGGCAGCCGTCGTCTGGTGCGCAACCCTTGTGTTGCAAGAGTGACGAGTTTGACGGCCGGCACGGCTGTGCGACCTCTGCCTGGCGAGTCCGGCCCGTTCCGCCATTGAGCCTCCCGCGACCTATTGGGCCTGGCAGACGTAACGCACGGTCCGGATACGGCGGTCCTTCAGGTTGCGGATCTGGTTCGTGGCCATTTCCGGAAACGAATTGCCGAGGAACAGTCGAAAGGTCACCGGAGGCACGGACTTGGCCATGCGCGCGGCCAGGGCCTCGAACCAGCGCTGGCTTTCCTCGGTCGAGTCCAGCACCTCGAGGATCGAGAAGCCGGCGCCGCCCAAGAGATGGGACATCTCCGAAGGCGTCGCCAAATGGCTGATGGAGGGCTCCCGAGCCCAGGGAACCGGATACAACACGTCGCCTCCTTCGCCCTGCAGCACGTCGTAGACGCCGAACCGGGCTCCGTGCCTGAGCACCCGTCGCGCCTCGGCGTACATTCGGTCCTTCGCTGCGATGTTCATCGCAACGTGGATGGTCATTGCTGCATCGAACGTCGTGTTCTCGAAAGGAAGCTTGGTTGCGTCGCCCTGGTGGAAGCTGACGTGGTCGCTCAAGCCGACCCACGTCGAGAGGACGCCAGCGGCGCTGCAGAACGCCGGTGTAAGGTCGACGCCAGTGACGTGACAACGATAGGTTTCCGCAAGCGTTCGTGCTGGACCGCCGAGCCCGCTGCCGATGTCGAGGACACGAGAGGAGGCACCGAGATTCAGGTGCCGTGCGAGCTCCAGAGTGGCTGCTCGACCGCCGATGTGAAATTCATCGACCGAGGCGAGATCGGCCGTCGTGAGGCTGGTCGCAGCCTTGCCTGCCTGCCGGAGACCGTTTGCGATCGACGCCGCAAGTTCATCATCGCCGCCGTAGTGACGGACTACAGGATCGTCCATGTGATCTCTCCCGATACAGCGCCGGGCGAATATGCTCGCCGGCATGGTCGCAAGCTGTAGTCGGGACCTGCGGCTGGAGCTTGAAGACAGTCTGACGTAGGCTTGAAGGCCTCGTGAATTGTCCACCTTCGATTCAAGCCGCCGGTTGCAGGCCCGATCATGCCCTACAGAATCGGCCCCCATACGATCGATTCTGAAGCCTACGAGCTTCGAGCGGGCGGCGTGCTCATGCCGGTCGAGCCACAAGTCCTGGATCTCCTGATTCTACTGATCGAGAATCGAACGCGCGTAGTCGGCAAAGACGAAATAATCACAAGCGTGTGGAACGGGCGGGCGGTCTCGGACGCTGCACTGAGCACGCGCATGAAGTCGGCGCGTCGAAGTCTGGGAGATACCGGCAAAGCGCAGGCACTCATCCGCACCGTCCGCGGGCGCGGGTTCCGGTTTATCGGCGAGGTGACCATCGAGCCTGCTGCCCCGTCTCGCGTCGAGCCCCCGCCGCCGCCAGACTCTCGGAAGAGCCGCGAAGTCGCGCTGCCCACGAACCGCCCGAGCATCGCGGTGCTTCCGTTCCAGCGGCAGCCGCACTCGAACGGCGGTCGGCAGATCACCGAGGGTCTTGCGGAAGAGATCACTGCAGGTCTTTCATGCGTCCGGTCGTTTTTCGTGATTGCACACGCATCATCCAGGAGGTTTGCCGAGCCAAGTGTCGACGTTCGGAAAGTGGCGCACGCCCTGGGCGTGCGGTACGTGGTCCAGGGGACGGCTCGTATCGTCGTCCACTCAGTGCTCGTCACGGTCCAGCTGATCGATGGCCCCAGCCGACAGATCGTGTGGTCGCAGAAGTTTGCCGTTCGTCGCGGCAAGGCCGTCGATCTGCAAGAACGGATCGCTGAGGCGATCGTCGGCGCCTTGGCGCCGAATGTTTTCGCGGCGGAGATCGATCGTGTCCGACGCAAGGCGCCTGACACTCTCGAAGCATATGACTGCGTACTTCGCGCGATGCCAAAATGCTGGGCGCTGGACAAGGAAAACTGCGTCGAGGCGGTCGCGCTGTTGCAAGCGGCCCTCGCCCTCGAACCTCATTATGGACTGGCGCTCGCGCTGTTGTCGTGGTGTCACGGTCAGCACTACGTTTACAATTGGAGCAACGATCCGGACCGGAAAGAGCAGGCACTGCGCCTCGCGCAGCGGGCGGCCGCAGTCGACGGGAGAAATCCGCTGGTGCTCATCCTCCTCGGCACGGCTGAGTGTCTCGTGCATGACATCGACGCCGCAGCGCTTCATGTGTCCCAAGGATTGGTGCTTGATCCGAATTCGGCATGGGGTTGGAATCGCAGCGGCTTCATCCACACCTACCGAGGCCAGGCCGACGCGGCCATCGAGCATTTCAACCGCTCGCTACGACTGAGTCCTTTCGATCCCATGAGCCACAGCACGTATTTCGGCATGGCGGGTGCAAACTTCGTCGCCGGCCGATACGACGAAGCGCTTGGTTGGATCGATCGAGCTGTCTTGTGTGGTCCCGAGCTGACCTGGGTGCACCGGTTGGGCGCCGCTTGCGCTGCGATGACAGGCGATCGGGTTCGGGCAGCGCGCTCTGTTGAACGCATTCGGAGCTATGCACCCGCCATCAACGCCGACCAGCTGACCGCTGTGGTCCCTTGGCAGGTTCCCGAAATCCGCGAGCGGTATCGCGCTGCGCTGCTACAGGCCGGCTTTCCGGCTTGATGAACGAAAACCCGAGCGAACGGCGGCGTGGTCAGATCACCACGCCCGCCGGCACCGGGGAAGGCGCCTCCTCGCGCTGCGATGCGGCAGCGGCAGGGTCAGCGGGACGCGGGCGGTCGGGCGGAATTCCGAGCACGCCCTCGTTCATCAGCGCCGCGATTTCGGCCGCGGTGCAGCCGGCCTCGGCGGCGATCTCGGCGCCGTGCTCGCCGGCCCGGGGGATGTCGCGGCGGAGGCCCGGCCGGCGTCCGTTCATTTCCACGGGCAGAACCGGCACGGGAGCCACGGCACCGGTCTCGAGGGTGACGTCGACCATGGCGCCGGGGTGGCACAGGTGGGGATCGTCGAACATGTCCTCGGGCCGCGTGATCGGCGCGACCGCGAGCCCCGCCCGCTCGCAGGCGGCCACGATTTCGGACCGGGGTCTGGCGCCGAACAGCGCGCGAAGCCGGGGGATCAGCCGGTCCCGAGCCTCCACCCGCCCCCGGTTGGCGGCCAGTGCCGGGTCGGCGAGGAGGTCGGACAGAGCGAACTCGGCACAGAACGCCCGCCATTGCGTGTCGCTGACGACGCCGACGAAGACCTGATGGCCGTCGCCGGTGCCGAAGACGTCGTAGATCGCCCACGCGGACACCCGTTCCGGCATGGGTGCGGCGGGCTTGCCCGTCACCGCGTATTGCATCATGTGCTGCGCGACGAGGAACATGTTGTTCTCGAACAGGCCGCTCCTGACGTGCTGGCCCCGACCGGTCCGCTGCCGCTGGACCACGGCCGACAGGATCGCGATCGCCCCGAACATGCCGCCCATGATGTCGTTGACCGAGGCGCCGGCCCGGTGCGGGCGGCCCGTCGGACCGGTCATGTAGGCCAGCCCGCCCATCATCTGCACCACCTCGTCGAGCGCGGCGCGATGCTCGTAGGGGCCGGCGAGAAATCCCTTCATCGAGCAGTAGATCAGCCGCGGGTTGGCCGACGCAAGCGTATCGTAGCCGAGCCCCATGGCGTCGAGCGCACCGGGGCGGAAGTTCTCGGTGAGCACGTCGGCCCGGTCGATGAGGCGCCTTGCGAGCGCAAGCCCCGCCGGCGCCTTGAGGTCGAGCGCGATGCTGCGCTTGTTCCGGTTGAAGGTGGGGAAGAAGCCGGCTCCCGAGCCGGCGAGGCGGCGGGTCTTGTCGCCGTCCGGCGTCGGCTCGACCTTGATCACGTCCGCCCCGAGATCGGCCAGAACGAGGCCGCTGCTCGGCCCCATCACCATATGGGAGAACTCGATGACCCGGATGCCGTCGAGCGGGAGCGCGTCGGTCATGCGGTTCTCCCGGACGAGGCGGTGACGAAGCCCTTGGGCAGCCCGGCGTCGGGTACGTGCCCGTAGAGCGCCTCGCCCGGCAGCCCTTCGAGCACGACCGAGCGGGCGGCCACGAGACGCCCGATGTCGATGCCGGTTCGCAGGCCCATGGCCTCGAGCATGAAGACGAGATCCTCGGTGACGACGTTGCCGGTCGCGCCCGGCGCATACGGGCATCCGCCGAGGCCGCCCTGTGATGAGTCGAACGTCGTGACGCCTGCGTCCAGCGCCGCGACGACGTTCGCGAGGCCCTGACCACGCGTGTTGTGGAAATGGGCGCCGCCAGCTTTCTCGCCGACCTCGGAGGCGAGGCGGCCGAACAGCCGTTTGACCTGCGCCGGGTTGCCCATGCCCGTCGTGTCGGACAAGCCGATCGAGTCCGCCCCGGCCTCGGCGAGCGCGGCGGCGAGCGCGATCACCCGGTCCTCGTCGACCGGCCCCTCGATGGTGCAGCCGAACGCCGTCGAGATCCCGACTTCCACGACGGGACGCTGCATCGACGGCAGGCCGTCGCGCAGCGCACAGACCTTCCCGACCTCGGCAACCGCCGCGTCCGGCGTCATCCCGACGTTGCCGATGCTGTGCGCGCGCGAGGCCGAAACCGGCATCGTCACGCGGTGAACGCCAGCGGCGATCGCCCGCTGGGCGCCCATCAGATTGGGAACGAGCGCGAGGACGGCAAGCCCCGGCAGCTTGAGCGCCTCGGCGACGACCTCGGCCGTATCGGCCATCTGCGGCAGCCGCTTCGGCGAAACGAACGAGCCCACCTCGATCTCGGCGAGCCCCGCCGTGGCAAGCGCCGTGATCCAGCGGTGCTTCACGGCCGTCTGCATGGTGCGCGCGATGCTCTGCAGGCCATCGCGGGGTCCGACCTCGCTGACGATCACATCCCTTTCGATGATCGGGGGCGGAAGGCTCATGGCTGCTCCGATAGTTTCTGTCCGACGGACAGATGGCCCGTCTGACAGAACGATCACAGGTCTTGCGACCGGCGGCGCCGCCAAGGCAAGAGCGATCTTCGTTACGCCGGCGGCCATCGAGCGGGGCGCGGTCGTCGGCGGCCTCGCAGCCTATGTTCTCGACAAGTTCGAGCAGGAGCGCAGCGAGGTCTACCTCTACGATCTCGCGGTGGCCGAGACGCACCGCCGGCGCGGCATCGCGACCGCGCTGATCGAGGCGCTCGAGGTGTTGGCCGCCGAGCTCGGCGCCGGGGTGGTGTTCGTTCAGGCCGATCGGGGCGACGATCCGGCGATCGCGCTCTACGGCCGGCTCGGACGTCGTGAGGACGTGCCGCATTTCGACATCCGGCTGCGCTGACGGTCGCGAGTTGATCGGCGAGCACGTCTGCGGAGGTGGACGTTCGCGTCCGCAGCCTCCAGTCTTCGGTTCGCGCCAGACCGGGGCGGCATGGTTTCAGATGGCGGGTGGCGAAGGCGACATGGTGAAGATCGAGGCGGCATACGCCGCGGCCCGGGCGCTCCGGCACAAGCTCCACGCCATGCCCGAACTCTCCGGCGAGGAGGCCGGCACCGCGCGCGAGGTGGTCGCGTTCCTCACGCCGACCGGTCCGGACCGCGTCCTCACCGGGCTCGGAGGGCATGGCGTCGCGGCCGTCTACGAGGGGCAGGTGCCGGGGCCGACGGTGCTGCTCCGGTCGGAGCTCGATGCGCTTCCGATCGTCGAGATCACGGACGTGCCGTATCGCTCGACGGTTCCCGGCAAGGCGCATCTATGCGGTCATGACGGACATACCGCGACCCTCGCCGCGCTGGCGCTGAGGTTCGCCGGGGCGCGTCCTGCGCGCGGCCGTGTCGTGCTCCTGTTCCAGCCGGCGGAGGAAAACGGAGCCGGCGCGCGTGCTGTCGCGGCCGACCGTCGGTTCGGCGAGATCGCGCCCGACATGTCGTTCGCCTGTCACAACATGCCTGGGGTTCCCTTCGGCGAGGCCTGGCTCGCGGCCGGGCCGGTCGCCTGCGCGTCTCGCGGGATGCGGCTGCGCTTCGAGGGCAAGTCCGCGCATGCGTCGCAGCCCTCGCACGGTGTTTCGCCGATGGAGACGATCTCCCGCCTGATGCCGGCGCTGGCAGGCCTCGGGTGCGGCGCCGTGCAGGAGCCCGACTTCGCCATGGTCACCGTCACCCATGCCCGACTCGGCGCGCCGGCATTCGGTGTCGCGCCGGGCGAGGCCGAAGTCTGGGCGACGCTCAGGACGCAGACCGACGATCGCATGGCGGGGCTCGTCGAACGCGCCGAGGCGCTGGTGCGTGGCGCGCTCGAGCGGACCGGACTGCGTGTCGACATCGCCTACGAGGACGTGTTTGACCACGTCGAGAACGCTCCCGAAGCCGTCGCGCAGCTGCGTCGGGCGCTGCAGGCCGAAGGTATACCCTTCGGCCCGGGACGGCTACCGTTCCCGGCCTCGGAAGATTTCGGCATCTTCGGACGGGCCGCGCCGAGCGCGATGGTCTTCATCGGCGCGGGCGAATCGCACCCCAGCCTGCACAATCCCGACTACGACTTTCCCGACGCCCTGATCCCGATCGCGGCCGGCGTGCTGGAGCGTGCGGCCCGCCAGATCCTCGACTGATCCAGTCCTCGACCGATCGATCCGTCGCCACCGGCCGACCGTCACATCGCCGTGGTCGTGTCGCGCACCCGTTGACGGCGACGCCGGTTCCGTCGAACATGCTGTATCGGCCGTTAGAGCCGCCATCGCCCGCCATCGTGGGCGCCAGGATTTGGACGGGGAGAGTAATCGATGAGCGACGTTTCGCTTCGCGCGATATTTCGTGCCTCTGCTTTTCGTGGTGCGATCGGTCTGGCTGCAACGGGTGCGGCGTTCCTCGCGCTGGCGATCGGCGCCCCGGCGCCGGCCGTCGCGCAGGAGACGCTGTCGGTCTGGTTCACCAAGGGCTTCTACAAGTCCGAGGACGATGCCCTGCTGGCGATGGTCGACAAGTACCAGAAGGCGACCAACGTGAAGGTCGAGCTGTCGCTGTTCGCGACGGAGGACTGCATCACCAAATCGGTCGCGGCGGTCGAGGCCGGCACGCCGCCGGACATCGGTTACTGCACGACTTATGATTTCCGCACCACCGGCAAATGGGCCTTCGAGGGCCGGCTCGCCGACCTGACCGACATCATCGAGCCCATAAAGGCCGGCTTCGTGCCGGACGCGTTGGCGACGACGCTGCTGCTCAACGGCAAGACCGGCAAGAAGGCGTACTACGCCATGCCGATCGAGCGTCAGACGATGCACATCAACTACTGGCGCGACATGCTTGCCGACGCCGGCTTCAAGGACGCTGACATCCCGACCAAATGGGATGATTACTGGGCGTTCTGGTGCGACAAGGTTCAGCCGGCGCTGCGCGCCAAGGGCCAGCGCGTGTTCGCCATCGGTCATCCGCTGGGCGTCGCCGCGTCGGACACGTTCTATTCGTTCCTCATGGTCGCATCGGCCTACCAGGCGCAGGTCGTGGACGAGAACGGCGCGATCGTTCTCGACCAGCCGAAGAACAAGGCGGCCATGACCGAGGCGCTGCGGTTCTACACGTCGATCCAGGCCAAGAATTGCACCCCGCCGTCATCGGTGAACTGGCTCGATCCGGACAACAACAACGCCTTCCACGGCAAGCAGACGATCATGACGCACAACGCCACGATCTCGATCGCGGCGAAACATTTCGACGACATGAACAACGCGGCGCTCACCGCCGAACAGCGCGCCGCCGCCAAGAAGAACTACGAGGAGCTGATCGCCACCACCAAATGGCCGAACCGGCCCGACGGCGGCGTTCTCCAGAACCTCGCCGCGACCAAGACCGCGGTGATCTTCGACGGCGCGAGAAACAAGGCGCGGGCGAAGGAATTCATGGCCTTCATGATGAAGGAGGAGAACCTCCGTCCGTTCGTCGAGGGCGCGCTCGGCCGCTGGTATCCGGTGACGATCGAGAGCACGAAGAGCCCGTTCTGGAGCTCGGGCGACAAGCATCGCGCGGTCGTCCACCAGCAGTTCTCGGAAGGAACGGTGCCGTTCCAGTTCGTCTACAACTACAAGTTCACGGCCGTGAACGCCGAGAACGTCTGGGCCAAGGCGATGCAGCGCGTCA
>CAZVMY010000026.1:0-14143 GCA_964628955.1 uncultured Methylocystis sp. | reverse complement strand
AGTTCGACCTGCAGGTGGTTGAGCGGATCGAGCTAGGGGAAGCGGTTGCGGATCGAGCGGGCGAGCAGCGGATTCGATTCCAGCAGTTCGCATTGGTCGGTGACGGCGAGCAGGCTCGTTACGGACGCCTGCCACTCCCGCCGCAATCTCGGGAAGATCGCATCGCGCAGCGCCTCGTCGGTAACGAGCGCGGCATAGCGCGACGCGATGGCCAGGTCGCTCTTGGCGAGCACCATGTCCATGTTCGAGAGCAGCGTCGCGAAGAACGGCCAGTCGCGCGCCATGCGGCGCAGGAGCGCGAGCCCCGACTCGCCGTGCCTTGCCCGGTAGGCCTCGACGGCGGCGCCGAAGCCGAACCAGCCGGGCAGCATGAGCCGGCACTGTGCCCAGCCGAACACCCAGGGAATGGCGCGCAGGTCTTCGATCCGGCGCGAGTTGGTGCGCGATGCCGGGCGGCTGCCGATGTTGAGATTGGCGATCTCGCCGATCACCGTCGATTCCCAGAAGTAGCGCTCGAAGCCCTCCGTCTCGTAGACGAGCGCGCGATAGGCCGCGTAGGCCGAGGCGGAGAGGTCCTCCATCGCGGCGAGGAAGGCCGGGTCCGGCGCCGGCGCCCCGGCATGCAGCAGTGTCGCTTCCAGCGTCGCCGCGGCGAGAATTTCGAGATTGCGCCGGCCGAGTTCGGGGTTGGCATACTTCGCGGCGATCACCTCGCCCTGTTCCGTCACGCGGATCGCGCCCTGCACCGCGCCGCCGGGCTGCGCGAGGATCGCCTGATAGCTCGGTCCGCCGCCGCGGCCGACCGATCCGCCGCGGCCGTGGAACAGCCGCAGCCGCACGTCGTGTCGCCGGAAGACCTCGATCAGCGCGATCTCCGCCTTGTAGAGCTCCCAGCCCGAGGTGAGGAAACCGCCGTCCTTGTTGCTGTCGGAATAGCCGAGCATGACCTCCTGAACCCGCCCGCGGCTGGCCAGGAGGCCGGCATAGGCCGGGATGGCGAGGAGATCGTCCATGATCGGGCCGCAAGCCCGGAGATCGGCGATCGTCTCGAACAGCGGCACGACGTTGACGTCGAGCCGGTTCTCGTGCGGCCGGAGCAGGCCGGCCTCCTTGAGCAGCAGCGCTGCCTCCAGCACGTCCGACGCGGCATCGGCCTTGGAGATCACGTAGTTGGGCACCGACGCCGGCCCGTAGCGCCGGTGCGCCTCGGCGGCCTGGCGCAGGATCGCCAGTTCCGAGCGCGTCTCGTCGGAATAGGCGACGAAGGGCGAGGCGAGCAGGCGCGGCGTCGTCAGTTCGGCGACGAGCAGGGCGATGCGCTCCGGTTCGGGCAGGGCCGCATAGCCGGTGCCCGGCCGGGCCTTCTCGAAGAGTTCGCCGATAGCCCGTTCGTGCACGTCGGCGTTCTGACGCAGGTCGAGCCCGGCGAGATGGAAGCCGAACACGTCCACGGCCCTGCGCAGCCGGCGAAGACGGCCGCCGGCGAGCGCGGCCGAGCCGTTCGCCACCAGCGAGCGGTGGATGGCCGCGAGATCGGCGGCCAGATCGGCCGCGGCCGCATAGGGCTCGGCGCGCCCGACGGCATGGCGTGCTACGTCCTCGCCATGAAGCTGCCGGGCGGTGGCGGCCAGCCGCGCGTAGAGGCCCGAGATGGCCCGGCGATACGGCTCGTCCTGCCTGTGCGCCGAGCGGTCGGGCGAGCGCTCGACGAGGGCCGTCACCTCGTCAGAGACACTGACGAGCCGCGCGTCCAGCGACAGTTCGGCGCCCAGCGCATGCAGTTCCTCGAGATGGTGGGAGAGGGCGCGGCTGCCCTGAAGACGCAGCGCCTCGCGCAGCATGTCGGCCGTGACGAACGGATTCCCGTCGCGGTCGCCGCCGATCCACGAGCCGATGCGCAGGAAGGAGGGGAGTTCCGTGCCGGCCCAGGCCGGATCGTCGGCCGCGAGGCGGTCCTCCAGCGCAGCATAGATGCGCGGCAGTTCCGAGAGGAACGTGTAATCGTAATAGGACAGGCCGTTGACGACCTCGTCCACCACCTTGAGCCGGTTGCGGCGCAGGCTGCTCGTCTGCCACAGCGTCAGTACCGCGCGGCGCAGGCCCTCGTCGATCTCGGTCGCTTCCTCGGGTGTGAGCTGGAGGCGGTCGCGCCGCGCCAGAAGCTCGGCCAGCTCCCGCTCGCGGTCGATCGTGCTCTTGCGGCGCACCTCGGTCGGATGGGCCGTGAGTACGGGGACGACCGCGGCGCCGGCGAAGAAGCTCCTCAGCTCCGTCCGTCCGAGCCCCGCCTCGCGCATGCGGTCCAGCGCCCGGTCGAGCGAGCCCTCTCTCGCGCCGGAGCGCGCGACCGCATGGGCGCGGTTGCGCCGGACGTGGTGCTGGTCCTCCGCGATGTTGGCGAGATGCGAGAAGAACGCGAAGGCGCGGATGATCTCGATCGCCCGGCTGCGGGACAGGCTGTCGAGGACCGATTCGAGCTCGGTTCGGGCGCCCGCCTCCTCGTCGCGGTGAAACCGGATCGCGGTGCGGCGCACCTGCTCGACGAGAACGAAGGTCGCCTCGCCCTGCTGCGCCCTCAGCGTGTCGCCGAGCAGCCGGCCGAGCAGCCGCGTGTCCTCCTTCAGCGGCTGGTCCTTGTCGGCATCCGCGGTCGCGGGGGACGTCGTCATGCTCGTCACACTCGTCATGCCGGTCATGGCGGCTGCTCCGATCGGTGCTTCTGGCGCGGGGCCTGCAAGGTTCGAGCCGTCGGCGCCTGGCCCGGCGGCTCAGTCCGTCAGCTTCTCCCGATCGGCGAGCCCGGGGAACAAGGGCGCGCACACCTTTTCGTAGGTCGCGAGATAGCTCCTGAACGAGGTGCCGCCGGTGCCGATCTCGACTCCGACCTTCCTCAGCTGCGTCACGGCGAGGCCAAGATGCGCCTTGTGGAACGCGAGCTGCGCGGCGTCGTACTCGATGAGGCTCCGGACGAAAGGCCCGGCCATCGCGTGGTCGTGAAGGTCCGCGAGCGGCGCGCGCGACGCCAGCGCGGCAGCCTGTGCCGCGAGATTGTGATCGCGATGGCGCTCGAACCAGCTCTCGATCTCCGCGCCGAACGTCGCGTCGAAATGCGTTTCCGCGACGTGCCTGCGCCCCTCCGCATCGGCGGTTCCGCCTTCCCAGTACCGGGTCGGAACACCCGACATGATCTCGATCCGGCGGAACTGCAGCGACTGGAAACCCGAGCTCGGCCCGATGGACGTCCGGAATTCCGCGAAGGCGCGCAAGCCGGCGAGCACCGGCATCGTCACGTTCACCGTTCGCCACAACTGATTGACACGGTTCAGGAAATATACGGTCTCGGACGTGTCGCCGACCGGCTGCTCCGGCCCGTCGAGCGCGACCGCGCCGGCGTCGAGCGCGCGGTCGAGGTCGAGGATCATCTGATGGAAGGCCAGTTCGCAGATCTGGTGGACCGCGATGAACAGATCCTCGTCCTCAGACGCCGTCAGCGGCTTCTTGCACGCGAGCAGCACCGGCAGGGAGTGATAGGTCCAGTAGTGGTTCTTCGAGACGTCGAGCGACGGATCGATCGGGGGCAGCGGCGCGACGACGGACATGTTGCTTCCCTCTGGCATCTCGCGTCTGTTCGCACCGGCCGCGTCGTGCGGCAACAGCGGGCCGTGCATGATTGCTGCCGATCAGGACTTCGAGGTCTTCTCCGTTGCCGGGTTCCGGCTCGATTGCGGCGCGACCCTGCCCGAGACGCGTCTCACCTATCGGGTGCTCGGCGACGTGCACGGCCGTCCGCCGCTTCTCACGTGCTCGGCCTTCTCGCAGACCTTTCTCGACCTCACCTGGCTTGCGGGTGACGGCGGGCCGCTCGATCCGGCCCGACGGCCTGTGATCCGGACGGAGTTTCTCGGCAACGGCCGCTCGTCCTCGCCGTCCAACACGCCGGCGCCGTTCGCCGGCCCGGATTTTCCCGCGTTCACGATCGCGGATGGCGTGCGGCTCCAGGCGATGCTGCTCGACCATCTCGGCGTCGCGCGCGTCGGCTGCGTGATCGGCGCCTCGATGGGCGGCCAGCAGGCGGCGGAATGGGCCGTGCGGTTTCCCGATCGCGTGGGCGGTATGATCGCCATCGCCGCCAACCTACGCACCACCACCTATGGCAGTCTCTTCCTCCACACGGTCGGCAGCGCGCTGAGGAACGCTCCGGATTTCGCGGCCGGACGTTACGCCGCGCCGCCGCTGCTGGGGCTTTCGCGGCTGTCCGAGACCTGGGCGCCCTTCGCGCTGTCGCCGCGGTTCTTCTCGACCGGGCGCTGGCAGGCGCATCCGGACATGTCCGGCGAAAGTCTCGACGACTTCCTCGCCAAGTGGCGGACACGCTACCACGCCAAGGATGCGAACGACCTGTTGTCGCATCTATCGGCCTGGTCTCGCCACGACGTCGCTCCCGGCAAGGACCTGGCCGACGTAGGCCTCGGCGTCGCGGTGCCGATGCTCTTCCTGCCGAGTTCGACCGATCTCTACTTCCACCCGGACGACATCGCCGATCAGGCGCGCCATTTCCCGGGCGCGCGCGTCGAGGTGATCGACAGCCTGTCGGGACACTCGGCGGCGTTCGGCCGCGAACCGGAGGACCGGATGGCGATCATGGTGGCCGTCGAGCGCTTCCTCGTCGCCCTCGGCCTGTGACGGCTCGGGGCTGCTGCGGCGCTCGCGGTTTATAGCGCCTGCGGCGGTTGGCTATTGCGCCTGCGGCGACATGCGCCCGAGCAGGGCCACGAGTTCCGCCTGCCGGTTGACCCGGGTCTTGATGAAGATGCTCTTGAGCTGGGCCCTGGCGGTCTCGTAGGCGATGCCGAGATCGTTGGCGATCTGCTTCAGCGAAGCGCCTTCCGCGAGGCGGGCGGCGAGCCGGGCCTCGGATCGCGAAAGCCCGAACGCGATCTCCAGCGCGACCCGCGACGTCATCGGTCGGCGGAGCGGATCGAGGATCACCACCGCAACCTGGAAGCCGCCGATGATGTCCCGCGCCGAGTTCGACAGGCGGATCGCATAGGCGAGGAGCGGATGGCGGCCGGCGCGCGGGAACGCGACCGGCGCGGTCAGGGGCGTCGATAGCGGTCTCGCCAGGAGATCGCTCAAGGCGCTGTCGAACGCCGCTTGCGCCAGCGGCGAATGCGCGACGATCCGCCCCCCTCTCACCTCGAAACCATCCGAGATAAGACCTTCGGCGACGGCATTGACGCGGACCACCGTGCCGGACCGGTCGAGCATGATCACGGCGTGGCCGCTGAGTTCGAAGGCCTGCGCGGCCGTGTCCGCCCGGGCGAAGTCCAGCGCGCGCACCAGCGCCGCGGCGCTCTCGATCCGGGGCGACAGGGCGGTGAGCATGTCGATCTCGTGAGGCGCGAACGGGTCCTGGCGGACCGAGCGCTGGATGCAGATGCACCAGCCGTCGGCTCCGGCCCCGAAGCTCAGCCCGGCGAACCAGGCCAGATGATTGGGCGCCAGGAATTCCTGGTAATAGGGGCTGCGTTTCACCTGATCGAAGTCGATGACGTCCAGGTCCGTGATGACACGGCGCCGGGACAGCAGCGGCAGCGCCGCGTCGCGCTCGTCGCGCATTTTCCAGTTCTGCCTGATGTAGGTGTCGCGGACCTCCTCCAGCGACGGAGTGACGGCGAAGCGCTCGCGGTGCTTGCGGTCCACGGGGACGAGACTGGCGCCATGCGCACCCGTCGCGTCGCTCAGCATGCCGAGCGCGGCCGGCCAGCGATCGGGGTCTATTGCCGCCTCGACGAAGGCTTCGCCGATCGCGACGGCGTTCCACGGGGCACTCATCGTTCAGTTCGCGGCAGCAGCAACCGGCAAGGCAGCGGCGCGGTCGCAAGACTGGCGCGCGGGGCCGACGAGAACCCGTGTCATGGTGGCCTTTTCTGCAAGAAACTTTCCGTCATGCTAGACCAACTTTGGGACGACGCAATCGAGTGACGTCAAATCGTCGTTGAAATGTGATGAATATGCATCGCCGGCAGGCTTCGATGCGCAGCTTCGGGTGCATCATCGACGCGTTCGGCCCAGCCCGCGGCTTTCGGCCGCGCGCCGCGCACCCGGCATATGATTTGCCCCGGCCAGACGCCGTCCGCGGTATCTCGTGCCCCGGCTCCACCGGTTACGGAACCGGCGCCGGCAGGCGTCCGATCAGCGCGACCAGTTCAGCCTGGCGGCGGACGCTGGTCTTGCCGAAAACGCTCTTCAGCTGTGCGCGTGACGTCTCGTAGGCGACGCCGAGATCGGTTGCGATCTGCTTGAGCGGCGTCCCATCCGCAACGCGCACCGCCAGCCGCGCCTCCGATTTCGTCAGGCCGAACGCGACTTCCAGCGCCAGCCCCGATGTGGACGTTGGGCGATCGGTGTCGACGATGACGACCGCCACGTGGAAGCCGCCGATCAGGTCCCGGGCGGGGTTCGACAGGCGGATCGCATGGACGACGAGCGGATGACGGCCGGCGCGCGGAAAGGCGATCGGCATCGTCAGCGGCGCCGAGGCGGGCTGCAACACGAGGCGATGCAGCGCCCGGTCGAACTCGGCCTGCGCGGAGGCCGACGTGGCGATGATCCGGCCGCGCGTGATCTGTAAGCCGTCCGGCGGTAGCCTCTCGGCGATCGCGTTGGCCTTCACCACCACGCCCGAGCGATCCAGCATGACGACGGCAAGGCCGCTGAGTTCGAAGGCCTGCGCCGCGGTTTCGATGCGGGCGACGTCGAGCGCCTGCATCAGCGCCGCCGCGCTTTCCATACGCCGCGCGATGGCTCCGAGCATTGCGATCTCGCTCGGCGAGAACGGCCCCTGGAGGTTCGTCCGCTGGATGCAGACGCACCAGCTGCCGGCATCTGCGCCGAACTTCAGGCCCGCGAACCAGGCAAGGTCGTTCGAGGCGAGGAACTCCCGGTAATAGGGGCTCCGGCGGACCCGTTCGAAGTCCGGCAGGTCGTGATCGGTGATGACGCCGCGGTGCGCGAGCAGCGGCAGCGCGCCGTCGCGCACGTCCCGCAGTTTCCACTCCTGTTCGATATAGGCGGCGCGTGCGCCTTCCAGCGACCGCGTGACCGCGAGACGGTCGCGATGTCGGCGATCGATCGGCACGAGCGCTGCGCCTTGCGAGGCCGTCGCGACGCCGATCAACTCGAGCGCTGCCGGCCAGCGGCCGGGATCGATCGCCGCCTCGACGAAGGTCTCGCCGATCGCCGTGACGTTCCAGAGGCCTGTCATGCGTCGGTCCGCGACGCGCGCAGGTCCGCGCGCCGGACGTGTAGGTCCGGTCGCTTCGGCCGGGCAGTCTGATCGTGCATGGTCATCGGCTCGCTTGGGGCATCGACCGTGGATAGAGCTCGGCTCATGCCCCTTGATGACCCATTTGAACTAGGGGTACGTCGAGTGCGGCAGGCCAGCGCTCCGGGTCGACGGCGGCCTCGCAAAGCTGGTCGACGACGGTGGCGAAATCCCACGGCATGATGACCATTTCTGCAAGATGGACATCGCAAAACTACAATACATTTGTTTCTGTGCAACAGAATTAGGCCAAACTGCGGTAAAGAGTTGGCGAGAAAGCGGCCGGATCCTCAGCGCTGGACGCGCTCCGTGCGTTTTTCCAGCCAGCCGACCAGCCGGACCATGGGCCACAGCAGGATGAGGTAGATCAGTGCTGCGCCGATCAGCGGCGTCGGGTTCGCGTGCAGCGCCTGTGCGTCGGTGGCCTCCTTCAGGAGTTCGGGCAAGGCCACGACGGAGGCGAGCGAGGTCTCCTTGATGATCGAGACGCAGTTGCTGGTCTGCGGCGGCAGGACGATGCGGATCGCCTGCGGCAGGATCACCTTGGCGAGAGCGAGCGGGAAGGGGAGCCCGAGCGCCCCGGCGGCCTCGAACTGGCCTTTCGGCACGGCCTCGATTCCGGCGCGGAAGACTTCGGCGGAATAGGCCGAGAGCACCACCGACAGGGCGATGATCGCCGAGCTCCAGGCCGAGAGCCGGATGCCGACGAAGGGCAGGGCGTAGTAGATCACGATCAGCACCACCAGCATCGGCAGCGCGCGGAAGACGTCGACGTAGACGACCGCGGCCAGCCGCAGCGCCCGCGGGCCATAGAGCCGGACGAGCGTGGTCAGCAGTCCGCCGACCGTTCCGAAGACGATCGCGGCGACGCCGAGAACGAGCGTGGTCAGCAGCCCGCGCAGGAGTCCCTGAAGGCTCGCCCGCAGGACCTCCAGGTTTAGGAAGGTCTCGACCAGAGTCACGCGCCGCCGCCCCCTGCCGAACCACGCGCGGCCTCATCCTGGGGTGCGAGCAGAGCGAGCCTCGACGGATGGTTCAGCCTTGCTCCCACACTCTTCGAGGTCCGTCGGCGCGGGCACCTCAGGGTGAGGGAGCGGCGGGAAAGCGCGCTCACTCCTTCGGGAGCGGGCGATCGTCGAGCGTCGACGATCCGGCCGGCGCGTCGGTGCCGAACCACTTCCGGTGGATCGCGGCCAGGGTGCCGTCCTTCTTCATGGCGCCCACGGCGGCGTTCGCCTTCTCCAGCAGCGGATGGTTGCGGCGCATCATCATGCCGTACTGCTCGCCGGTCTTGATGCGCGCCGTCACCGCGAGGTCCCGCATCTTGGTGAAGGAGAACTCCATACCGGGGACATCGCTGACCACGGCGGCGACCCGGCCGTTGGCGAGGTCGAGCAGCATGTCGTTCTGGGCGTTGTAGCCGCGGATCGCGGCGATGCCGGTCGCGGCCTGGTTCTCCCTCGCCCATTTCTCGCCGGTGGAAGCCGAGAGCACGCCGACGGTCAGGCCCTTGAGCCCGTCGAGGGACGCGACGGGCTTCGCCTTCTGCGAGGCGATGCCGAGATCGGCGTCGTAATGCGCCTGCGTGAACGACTGGCTCTTCAGGCGTTCCGGCGTGATCGTGATGGAGGAGATGGCCATGTCGATCCGGCCGGAGCTCGTGGCGGCGAAGAGCGCCTGGAAGCCCATGTCCTGGAACTCGACCGCGACGTTCAGGCGCTTGGCGATCTCGCGCGCCATCTCGACCTCGAAACCCTCGAACTCGCCCTTCTCGTTCTTGAACTGCCAGGGCGGATTGGACGGATAGGCGCCGACCTGAAGCTTCTCCTGCGCCACGAGAGGTCCTGCGAGAAGCATCGCGCCGCCCGCGATGGCGATCCGGAGCGCGGCCCGGCGGCTGCGGTCGATGATGGTCATGTCGTCCTCCCCATTGTTGCCGTTCAGGCCAGCGCCGCGGCCAGGCGGCCGAGCGCGATGTCGAGTTGTACCGGATCGCGGCAGATGCACATCCGCACGAAACCGGTCGAGGATGCACCGAACATCGAGCCGGGCGCCAGCCCGACCCTGGCCGTCTCGACCAGCTTGAGGCAGGCCGCGCGCGCGTCGGCCGCGCCGGGCATGGCGAAGAAGACGTACATGCCGCCGACGGGCCGTCGCGGCAGGCCGATGCGGTCCATGCCGCCCAGTGCGTGATAGGCCATGTCGACCCCGGTCCGGCAGCGCTCGCGCATCGTTCCGACGAGGTCTTCGCCCTGCGTCAGGGCCGCGAGGGCGCCGGCCTGTACGGGTCCCGACGTCCCGCTGCTCATGAGCTGCGTCATCTGTGCCACCTGCGGGGCGACCGAGAGCGGATGCGTGAGCCAGCCGCAGCGCCAGCCGGTCATCGCCCAGGCCTTCGAGAAGCTGTTGACCGAGAGCGCCATGTCCTCCGGATCGGCGAGCGCCAGGATGGACGGCGCGGCCGGGGCGCCGTCGTCGCCGAACCAGAGCCGGTTGTAGACCTCGTCCGAGACGATCCAGATGCCGCGCTGCCGGCCGAAGTCGAGGATCGCCTGCAACTCCTCCCGGGTCGCCGTCCAGCCGGTCGGGTTGGCCGGGGTCGAGAAGACGATGGCGCGGGTCCTGGCGTCGCAGGCGGCAAACAGTCGGCCGAGATCGAGCTGCCAGTCATCGTCACGGAAATCGAGCGCGACCGGGCGCGGCTCGGCGCCGACCAGATGGATCAGGTTGCGGATGTTGGGCCATTGCGGCTCGACGTAGACGACGTTGGTGCCCATGTCGGCGACCAGCGTCAGGGCGACGAGGAGCGCGTGCATGCCGCCGGGCGCCACCGTCGAGCGCCGCCGCTCGATCGGCCGCCCGTGGAGCCTCGACTGGTAGTCGGCCAGCGCCTCCGACAACGGCGGATGGCCGTGCATGTCGGGGATATAGAAGGTCATCCCGGCGTCGAAGGCGGCCTTGGCCGCGTCGCGCACGAAATCCGGCGTCACGAGATCGCCTTCACCGTACCAGAGCGGGATCACGTCGCCGACTTCGCGGGCCCGGATGGCGAGATCGGCGATGTTCTCGGTCGACAGGTCGCGGATTTGCGGCCGGGCGAGGCGAAGAGCGTCTTCGCCGCGCGCATTGCGAAGCAGCGCGGCGTGCTCCGTCGTCGACCCCTGCCGCATCCCTGCCCCGCTGTGATTGACCCCACTCCGACGGACCGTATACGGATAGCGTCGAGCTCGACAATCGGGCGATGGAGCGGCGTTCAGCGTGCTTTGGTCGGAACGGAGACGCGTCGGCCGCGAACGGCTCGCGACTTTTTCGACGTGACGCTCAAGCCGCATCCGCTCAAGGGTCCGCAGCCGTTCAAGCTCGGCGTGTTCTCGATGAATGCCGACGGCGGTCTCGCGATCACCGACGTGACCGAGCGCTGGCGGGCGGGCTGGGACGACAACCTCAATGCCGCGCAGATCGCCGATCGCGCCGGGCTCGACTTCCTGCTGCCGATCGCGCGCTGGAAGGGCTTCGGCGGCAAGAACCGCGTCAGAGAATGGTCGTTCGAGACGTTCACCTGGGCGGCGGGGCTAGCGGCCGCCACCGAGCGCATCGGCCTGTTCATGACCGTTCACGTGCCGATCGTGCATCCGCTCTATGCCGCCAAGGCACTGGCGACCGTCGACCACATCTCCGGTGGCCGGGCCGGCCTCAACATCGTCTGCGGCTGGAATCCGCAGGAGTTCGCCATGTTCGGCACGACGCTCGGCGACCGGGCCTACGATCAGGCGGCGGAGTGGATCGGGCTGATCGAGCGTGCCTATTCCTCGAACGAACCCTTCGACTTCCGCGGCGCGTACTACGATCTGAAAGGCGTCGTCAGCCGGCCGGCGAGCGTGCAGGTGCCGCGGCCGGTGACCATGAACGCGGCCTTCGGCGCTCCGGGTCGGGATTTCGCGGCAAGGCACTGCGATTTCCTGTTCTCGACCTTCACCGACATCGGCGACGGCCGGCGGCACGTGGAGGACATCACGGCGCGCGCGACCGGCTTCGGCCGCCATGTCGGCGTCTACACCGTCTGCCACGTGATCTGCCGCGAGACGCAGGCGGAGGCCGAGGCCTATTATCGGCGCTACGCGGTGGACGAAGCCGATCACGCCGCGGTCGACGCACATGTCGCCGGCAAGAAGGACTTCTCGCATTCGCACGACAAATCGGCCTACGATCTCTACCGGCAGCGCTTCGCCGGCGGCGCGGGCAGCTTCCCGCTGGTCGGGACGCCCGAGCGGATCGTCGAGAACCTGCTGGTGATCGCGGCCGGAGGATACTCGGGCGCGGCGCTGAGCTTCGTGAACTACACCTATGAGCTGCCATTCTTCTGCGATCGCGTGTTGCCACTGATGCGTCAGGCGGGGCTCAGAGTGAGCGAGGGACCGGGACGATGAGCATGGCGCTCGCCAAACCTCGACGTCTCGCGGGTGCCGCCGCCTTCAAGCAGGGCATGCGGTCGCTGGTCGGCGCCGTCACCGTCGTCGCCGTGCAGGGTCACGAAGGCACCGTCGCCGGGCTCACGGCGACGGCGGTCTGCTCGCTGAGCGCCGATCCGCCCTCGCTGCTGGTCTGCGTCAACCGGGCGTCTTCCATCGCGCCGGCGCTCAAGATCGGTGCCGAGTTCAGCGTCAACGTGCTGGCCGACGATCAGATCGACGTGGCCCAGGCCTTCGGTGGGCAGAAGCCGGTGCGCGGCGCGGCGCGGTTCGTCTATGGCGAATGGGTCAGGAGCGCCGCCGATCTGCCGATCCTCGCCGGCGCGCGGGTGAGCTTCGAATGCGTCGTGGCGCAGGTGATGGACTGGAGTTCACACCACGTCGTGATCGGGCAGGTGGGCGAGGTGCATCTGGGTGCGCCGGGGTCGCGCGCGCTCGTCTACGGCGACGGCCAGTACAAGAGCGTGGGCTAGCAGGGCAGATGTTCGACCCGGCCCGCCCGACGCTGCGCTACCGGCTCGATCGCGGCGACCGGCTGGGCGCGATCTGGCTGTCGCTCGGCAGCGTGGCACTGGCCGAGATCGCCGGCCGCGCCCGGCCGGATGCTATCGTGATCGACATGCAGCACGGGCTCTGGGAGCGCGAGAGCCTCGAAAGCGCGATCGGCGTGGTACCGGCCGAGGTGCCCGTGCTCGTCCGCGTCGCCGAGAACACGCCGCGCGCCATCGGGGAGGCGCTGGACGCGGGCGCCGAGGGCGTCATCGTCCCGCTGGTCGAGACGGCGAAGGCGGCGAAGAAGGTGGTCGATGCCGCGCGCTATCCGCCGAGCGGTTCGCGCTCGGGCGGCGGCGTCCGCCCGTTGTCGCGCTTCGCCGAGTATGTCGCGGCCGCCGAGCGTGCGATCGTCGTCGTCGTGATGATCGAGACGGAAAAGGGCGTGCGCAACGCACGCGAGATTGCCGCGGTCGAGGGCGTCGACATGGTCTTCATCGGCTCGGGCGATCTCGCGCTCTCGATCGGCACGTTCCCGCAGTTCGGCTCGCGGCACGACGTCGCCTGCGCCGAGATCCATGCCGCCTGCCGGGCGGAATGGACGCTCTGCGGCATCTTCACCGGCTCGATCGAGGCGGCGCGGGCGCGGCGCGAGGCGGGCTACCGCATGGTCGTGACGGCGAACGACATCGATCTCGTGCAATCGGGCCTGCAGCAGGCGACGGAGCGCTTCCGCATGCGGCCCGCACCAGCCGGCGCGCGCATGATCGAGGATCGCGGCGACGGCCGCCCTTCCCTTGCCGTGGTGCCGCGCGACAGACTGGCGGGCGAATGATCGCCGAAAACGAGAACGAGAACGAAGGGGGGCGGGATGGCCACTGAACTGCTGCTGAAATTCGCCAAGGCGATCGCAAAGGAAAAGATCCGGATTGTCGACCTGACGCAGGTGCTGAAGCCGTCGACGCCGGTGATCCAGCTCCCGCCGCCGCTGGCGCCGACGAAGCCGTTCGAGATCAGCGAAATCTCGCGCTACGACGACCGCGGCCCCGGCTGGTACTGGAACAACTTCGCATGCGGCGAGCACACCGGCACGCATTTCGCTGCGCCGGTGCACTGGGTCACCGGCAACGGTTTCCGCGATGGCGCCACGGACACCATCGACGTGCAGCGCTTCGTGGCGCCGGCCGTCGTGATCGACTGCTCGAAGGAGGCTGCGAAGGACGAGAAGTTCCTGCTGACTCCGAAGCACATCCTCGCCTGGGAAAAGAAGCACGGCGAGATCCCGAAGGGCTGCTGGGTTCTCATGCGCACGGACTGGTCGAAGCGCACGCTGCCGGAGGCTTTCCTCAACATGAAGGACGACGGCCCGCATGTGCCGGGGCCGAACGCCGATGCCGTGCGGCTCCTCGTCGAGCGCGACGTCAACGGCTGGGGCGTGGAATCGGTCGGCACCGACGCCGGGCAGGCGTTTTCGTTCGAGCCGGCCTTCCCGGCGCATGCGCTGATGCACGGCGCCAACAAGTTCGGGCTGGCCAGCCTGTGCAACCTCGACCAGTTGCCGGCGACCGGCGCGGTCATCGTGGCGGCGCCGCTCAAGATCGAGAACGGTTCCGGCAGCCCGCTCCGGGTGCTGGCGCTGGTCTCGCGGGACGACTGAGGACGGAGGCGGGCGGGAGACGGCGATGGCGGAACGGTCCTTCAAGGAAGAGGTGAAGAGCCTCAGGCTCGGCGACGGCGACGAGTTCGCCGGCGAGGGGATCCTCGCGATCACCAAGGCGCTCCTGCAGGCCGGTGTCTCCTATGTCGGCGGCTATCAGGGCGCGCCGATCTCGCATCTGATGGACGTCCTCGCCGA
>CAZVMY010000025.1:0-14720 GCA_964628955.1 uncultured Methylocystis sp. | reverse complement strand
CGGCCGTCACGATAAGGCCGAGCGCCCGTCCGAGATGCACGACCGAATGGATCAGGATCGCGCTTTCGCCGGTCGCCTCCATCGAGTCGAGGAAGGACTTGTCGATCTTGATCTTGTCGAACGCGAACCGACGGAGATAGATCAGGCTCGAATAGCCGGTCCCGAAATCGTCGAGGGCGATCCGAACGCCCATGGCGCGCAGGTCGACGATCGAGCGCTCGGCGTTGTCGGCGTCGTCGACGACGACGCTCTCGGTGAGCTCAAGTTCGAGCCGCTTCGCATCGAAGCCCGATTGCTCCAGCACGCGCGCGATCGACGGCACGAAGTCCCTGTGCTTGAACTGGATCGCCGAGACGTTGCAGGCGACCGTCAGCCCCGGCCAGCGAAGGCCGTCGCGGCAGGCGCGGCGTACGACCCATTCGCCGAGCTGGACGATGAGGCCGCGTTCCTCCGCGATGCTGATGAACGCGTTCGGCGGAATGACCCCGTGCACCGGGTGGTGCCAGCGCAGGAGCGCCTCGACGGCGATGATCCGGCTGCCGTCGGACGAGACCTGCGGCTGGTAGACGAGTTTCAGATGATCGTTCTCGATCGCGTGGCGCAGGTCGTCCTCGACGAGTTTGCGCATCCGCAGGGTCTCGTCCATGCGCGGCTCGAAGAAGCAGGTCCGGTTGCGGCCCTCGCTTTTGGCGCGGTACATCGCGATGTCGGCGAGGCGCATCAGCTCGGCGGTGTCGCTGCTGTCGTTCGGCGCGACGGCCACGCCGATCGACGCGCCGATGAAGACGTCCACGCCGCCGATGAAAAAGGGCTGTGAGAGCGCGTCGTTGATCCGCCGCGCCAGCATCTCGGCGTCCGACATGTCGCTGATGTTGGTCTGGATGATCGCGAACTCGTCGCCGCCGAAGCGCGACAGCGTGTCCTCGGCGCGGATGAGGTGCCGCACCCTGGCGGCGCATTCGACGATCAGCTTGTCGCCGCTCGCATGACCATGCGTGTCGTTGACGTGCTTGAACTTGTCGAGGTCGATGAAGAACACCGCGACGCCGAAGCTGGTGCCCTCGATCGCGGCGAGCGCGTCCTTCAGCCGGTCGGTGAAGAGCGTCCGGTTGGGCAGGCCCGACAGCATGTCGTGCCCCGCCAGATGATGCGCGAGTGCCTCGTTGTCGGCCATGCGCGACAGCGTCCGCCAGAGGACCGCGTAGGCGAGCGTGCCGACCAGAAGAAGCAGCGCCAGTGCGCCGAAGCCGATCGGCAGAAAGCGCTGGATCAGACCATCGCCGGGACGAGGCGACATCCAGACGATCGAGCCGCCTGTTTCCCCGGGAGGACCGGCGACATGGATCGATTCTTCGGGTGTCCCGCTCGGGGCAAGAAGAAGGCGAACGCTGCCGCCCGGAAGGGTGTGGCCGATCTCCTGCAATCGCTCCGGCGTCAGGCGCCGGATTCCGATGATCGTCGCACGGGCGGCTCCCGTTCCGGCGCTGACGGCGGCGGCGATCACCGGCCGGCCGTTGTGCCAGATCAGCATGCCCGTCGCAGGGAGCGGCGCGTCGGGCTTCCAGGCCAGCCGGTCGGGGGGCGGCCGGCTCTGGCCACTGCTGCGCACGGTCTCGGGCGTCTTTTCGACGAGCAGGGTGCTCGTCAGGTGCTCCAGCATGAGGGCGACGGCGCGGCTGGAACTCGGCCGCACGTCGGGGTCGTGGATCACAGGATCGATCAGGCGATGATCCTCGCCTAGGACTGCGCTCGCCGACAGGCCGGCCGCCTCGCCAATGCGCTGTCTGGTATCCTGGTCCTGTACGATCTGGGCGGGCGTGCGGCCCTGGCCGTTCGCCTCGGCGGTCACCACGCCGCCGATGATCGCGATAGCGGAGGCGATCTCGTCGTCGATGGCTCCGACGATCGTTTCGTGGGTCCGCCGGCGTGCATCGTCGTTGGCGTATTCGATGCCGGCGAGAATGACCGCCGCAACCCCGATCAGCACGATCGAGAGCACCATGATGAACGGGATCACGGAAAGAGACGCGACTTTCCGGTAGCTCGGTCGTGACGGTTTCGATGGTTCAGGCGTCATTCACTGACCGGCGGGCTGTCGAGACGGCACTATGGCGACAGAAAGTTACGTGAATGTTTGCGCAGGCGCGCAGTTTACCCATTTGGGTGGTATTTCTGCCCGAAACCGCCGCCGCGGCTGGGTGCGGCCGGGTCAGATGAAGCCCTGACCCTTGAGACTCGCGTGGCCCTGGCGCCCGACGATGACATGGTCGTGCACGGCGATCCCCATCGGACGGGCGATGTCGATGATTTCCTTCGTCATCCGGATGTCGGCCTGCGACGGGCTCGGGTCGCCCGACGGATGGTTGTGGACCAGGATCACCGCCGAAGACGACAGCTCCAGCGCGCGCCGGACGATCTCCCGCGGATAGACCGGGGTATGGTCGACGGTGCCGCGCTGCTGCACCTCGTCGGCAATGAGGCCGTTCCGCTTGTCGAGAAACAGGATGCGGAACTCCTCACGATCGGCGAAGGCCATGGCTGTCCGGCAATACTCCAGCAGGGTCGACCAGGATGACAGGAGCGGGCGCGATGCCACGCGGCCTTGAGCCAGGCGGCGTGCAGCTTCCTCGATCACCTTGAGATCGAACGCCGTCGCCTCGCCGATGCCGTCGACCTCGACGAGCCGCGACACAGGGGCGGCAAGCGCCTCCGCGAACGAGCCGAAGCGCTTGACGAGCTGCTTGGCCAGCGGCTTCACGTCCCGGCGCGGGATCGAGCGGTAGAGCACCAGTTCCATGAACTCGTAATCTTCCATCGGCTCGCCGCCGCCCTTCGCGAAGCGCTGGCGTAGCCTCGACCGGTGTCCTTCCCGGTCGTCGGGGTCCGGACGCGTTGACGCGGCGGGTGGCCCGGCGGTCACTCCCTCGCTCCGCCCGACGGGTTGTCGAGGCCCTTCGGCGACAGCGTGAACACTTCGACGCCGGTCTCGGTGACGCCGACCGAGTGCTCGAACTGGGCGGAGAGCGAGCGGTCGCGCGTCACCGCGGTCCAGCCGTCCGAAAGCACCTTCACCTGGGGACGCCCCAGGTTGATCATCGGCTCGACGGTGAAGATCATTCCCGGCCGGAACTCGATCGGCTTGATGGATTCGGGCGTCCCGCCCCGCCGGTCCCGCTGACGCGACACGGCGTAGTGCAGGATGTTGGGCTCGTCATGGAACAGCCGCCCGAGCCCGTGGCCGCAGAAATCCTCCACGACCGAGCAGCGTTCCCCTTCGGCGTAGGTCTGGATTGCCGTCCCGATATCGACGGTGGTGCCTCCCGGGCGCACGGCGGCCACGCCGCGCATCAGCGCCTCGTAGGTGACGTTCAGAAGGCGCTGCGCGCTGCGCCTGAGTTCGCCGACGCCGTACATCCTGCTGGCATCGCCGTGCCAGCCGTCCACGATCAGCGTCAGGTCGATGTTGACGATGTCGCCCTCGCTCAGCGGCTTGTCGTTCGGGATGCCGTGACAGACTACGTGGTTGATCGAGGTGCAGATCGATTTCGTGTAGCCGCGGTACATCAGCGTCGCCGGGAAGGCGCCGTTGTCCATTGCGAACTCGAACATCAGGCGGTCGAGACGCTCCGTCGAGACGCCCGGACGCACCTCCGGCACCAGGAGGTCGAGCGCTTCGGCGGTGAGCTGACCGGCCTTGCGCATCCCCGCGAACGCGTCGGGACCGTGGAGCTTGATCTGGCCGGGACGCCGCCGCGGCGCCACGCCCGCATCGATGAAAGTCATTCCTGATCCGTTCGAAGAGAGAGAGTGCGCGCGAGCCCGGCGGGAGGATAGGCACGATCGCCGCGTCGCCTGCAATCTATGCGTTGTGGGAAGCGGTGCAAGCCGTTCACCATGGCGCCGGCTGCACCCATGGCGGGTTGGCGGTCGCAGACGGCCCGTCTAGAGGAGTGGAGCGCCCCGTTGAGCGGGCGCGCGCCTGGAGTGACATGCCGAGCGAATTCGACCCAGAACCGTCCTCCGCCTTCGGGGTGCATGCGCCGAGAGGGCTCGCCGCGTGGGTGCTGGCGCGCACGCGGACGATGCCCGACACGTGGCTTGGGCGCCGGCTCGCGTTCGGGATGCGCCGGCTGGCCATCGCGCGTCTGAACGGGCGACCGCTCGACATCGTGGCGCTCGGCGCGCGGATGCGGCTGTTCCCCTACAACAACGTCTGCGAGAAGCGCATCCTCTTCACGCCGCAGTGTTTCGACGCCGAGGAGCGTGCGTTCCTGCTATCGCGGATGCGGGACGGCTTCACCTTCGTCGACATCGGCGCGAACATCGGCGGATATGCGTTGTTCGTGGCCGGCGTCGCCGGGCCGCGTGCCCGCATCCTCGCCGTGGAGCCGCAGCCCGACATCTACGAGCGTCTCGTGTTCAACGTCCGCCTCAATTCCTTTCCGACCGTCAAGGCGATCGCCTGCGCGGTCGCGGACCAGGACGGGGAAGTGAGGCTGTTCGTCGCCGACGACAACCGGGGCGAATCGAGTGTGAAGATCGTGAGCAGCGCCGGAGTGGCCGGCAGCGTCACTGTCCCATGCAAGACGCTGCTGACGCTGCTCGGCGAAGAGGGCTTCTCCGCCGTCGATGCGGCGAAGCTCGACACCGAGGGCGCGGAGGATCTGATCCTCGACACCTTCTTCCAGGACGCGCCGGAGACGCTCTGGCCGCGAATCCTGATCCTGGAGCGCGACAACAACCGCTGGCACGTCGATCTGCCGGCGCTGCTGGCGTCGCGGGGCTACAGTGTCGTCGCCACGACCCGGACGAACGTCATCTATGAACGGACCGGCGCCACGACCGGCACGGCGCGGTCGAGCGACACGCCCGCGGGCGTCACGACGCAGGCATAGGCCAGCGCTTCCACACCAGCGTCGACCGCGGCCGCGAACCGTGCCGCGTACGTCGGGTCGACGTCGGCCGCGAGAGTGAAACGGTCGGCGCGCATCTGGATGACGAAGAGCATCACCGCGCGGTGGCCGGACGCCCGCTCGCGCGCGAGTTCGTCGAGGTGTCGGGCGCCGCGTGCCGTTACGCAGTCCGGGAACTCCGCCAGTCCCGCGTCGCGCATCATGTGGACGTTCTTGACCTCGACGTAGCAGGGAGGCCGGCCGGGGTCGTGCAGCACGAAATCGACCCGGCTCGCCGCGCCATAGCGAACCTCTCGCGCGATCGAGGCATATCCCGCGAGCGGGGCGATGGCGCCCGCCGCGATCGCCTCGGCCGCAATCCGATTGGGGTTCCCGGTATTGATCGCGACGAGCTGCGGTCCGCCCGGCAGGTCCGCCTCGACCAGTTCCCAGTCGAACGCGAGCTTCCGCTTCGGATCGCGGGCGGGCTGCAGCCAGACCCGGCAGCCCGGGGCGCCCAGGCCCCACATCGAGCCGGGATTGGCGCAATGGGCCACGACCTCACGACCATCCTCCAGCACGATATCCGCGAGGAAGCGCTTGTAGCGGCGGAGCAGCGTGCCAGGGACGAGCGGTGCCGCGAAACGCATCGGCGTCAGGCGCGGCGGTAGCGGAAATAGCGCCCCGGCGCGATGGATGACGGCGTCGGCTCCGGCAGCAGCATCCGGTGCGACAGGTCGAGCCCCGAGAGGACGACCGCACCGGGCCGTGCCAGCGCCGCGGCGACCTCGGGAAGCCAGCGGCGCGTTTCCGCGTCGATCGCGGGATCGGAGGTGCCGATGTCGGCATGGACCAGGGCCGCGACCGGGCCTTGGCGCCTCGCATGGTCCGCGGCAGTGGTCGCGATCTCGCCGAGCACGAGGTCATCCGCCGGCGGGACCGACCGCGGATGCGCCGCGAGCTTCCGGTCGAAGGCGATGATGCGACGATCGGGCGCGCGTGCCCGCAGATGGTCGAACGTGCGCCCGTTGCCGAGGCCCAGTTCCACGAAAGGGCCGGGCAGGGCCGCGACGTCGCGGCAGGCGAGGTCGAGGAGGTCGCGCTGCGCGATCACCCGGTCGATGAAGCTTTCGAGGCGCGATCGCATGCGGCGGCGGCAAATCCCGGTTTCGGTGGAGCGCTCGCCAATAGCCTTGAAAACCTTGCGGCGTCTCGTCAAAAGCTGTGCTGATGAGCGAGCTTTCCCCTGCGATCACCGCCGCGATCCTCGTGATCGGCGACGAAATCCTGTCGGGCCGGACCAAGGACAAGAACATCGGCTACATCGCCGAGTATCTCACCAACGTCGGGATCGACCTGCGCGAGGTGCGCGTGGTGCCCGACGTCGAGGCCGAGATCGTGGCGGCGCTCGACGCCCTGCGCCATCGCTACACCTATGTGTTCACCACCGGCGGCATCGGCCCGACGCACGACGACATCACTGCCGACAGCGTCGCCAGGGCGTTCGGGAAGCCGATCGACGTCGACCCGCGCGCCGTGGCCATGATGCGCGAGCGCTACAAGCCCGAGGACCTGAACGAGGCGCGGCTGCGCATGGCGCGCATCCCCGAGGGCGCGACGCTGATCGATAACCCGATCTCGCGGGCGCCGGGTTTCCGGCTCGGCAACGTCATCGTGATGGCCGGCGTCCCGTCGATCATGCAGGCGATGCTCGACGCCGTGATGCCGACGCTCGAGACCGGGAGCCGCATGCTCGCCGAGACGATCGACTCCGGCGGCATTCCGGAAGGCATCTATGCCGCGGCGCTCGGCGGCGTCGCGATGGCGCATCCCGGGGTGTCGATCGGCTCCTATCCCTCGTTCACCGGCGCCGGCTTCCGCAACCAGATCGTCGTGCGCTCGAAGGACCCGGTGGCGCTGGCGCAGGCCGTCGACGCCGTGCGGGCGGCGCTCGCGACGCTGTCGGCCGACCGCGCCCCGGCCTGACGGCGCCCAACCACTCCGAAGGGGAAAGACAGATGGTTCAGCCGCTGGCCGAGAAGGCCTTTCCGGTGTCCTGGGATCAGATCCACCGCGACACGCGCGCGCTGTGCTGGCGGCTCGCGGACGCCGGGCCGTTCACGTCCATCGTCTGCATCACGCGGGGCGGCCTGGTGCCGGCGGCGATCATCTCCCGCGAACTTGAGCTGCGCCTGATCGAGACCGTCTGCATCGCGAGCTATCACAGCTACACGGCGCAAGGGGAACTCAAGGTCATCAAGCCGATCGACCCGAACCTGTCGGGCCGGGACGGTGGCAGGGGCGTGCTCGTGATCGACGACCTCGTCGATACCGGGAAAACGGCGCGGATGGTGCGCGAGATGCTGCCCAACGCCCATATCGCCACGGTCTACGCCAAGCCGATGGGCGTGCCGATGGTCGACACCTTCATCACCGAGGTGAGCCAGGACACCTGGATCTATTTTCCGTGGGACATGGGCTTCGCGTTCCAGCCGCCGATCCGGGCGGGTGCACCCGGCTGACGACGGCCGGCCCTATCGCTGCTTGGAGACGTCGAAGGTGTTGACGGTGTGGATGATCCGCCTGATCGTCCCCTCCGCAAGGCGCGCGTCGCCGCCGCTCCGCTGGCCGCCGGCGGGTTTCAGCGGACCGTCGATCAGCAGCATCGCGATGCCGTGCATGGCCGCCCAGGCGAAGCGGAGCGTTTCGGTGTCGTCGCCAACGCCCTGTCGGGTGGCGCCCACGGCCGACACGAGTTCGGCGAACGCAAGGTCGCCTGCCTGCTGAAGCCGGGGACGGCTGCGGTCGATCCGGCCCGAATGGAACATCAGGCCGAAGATCGCAGGATCATTCAACGCGAAAGCGACGTACGCGCTCGCCACCCTCGCCAGCGCGTCGCCGGGATGGGCATCGCCGCATGCGGCCGTCAGCCGGGCGGTCAGCCGGTCGAAGCCACGGGCGGCGACCTCGGTCAGCAGTCCCGAGACATCGCCGAAGTGATGGCCCGGCGCGCTGTGAGCGACATCGGCGCGGCGCGCGCATTCGCGCAGCGAGAAGGCCGCAACGCCTCCCTCCCGCACCAGACCCTCCGCCGCGTCGAGCAGCGCACGACGGAGATCGCCGTGGTGATACGGCCGCGCTGGCTCCGGCGGATTGGCTGCGATGGCAGAGGAGGGCGGCCTGTCGTCCATGGAGCCAGTTGAGCGCAGCCGCGGGCGCCGGGCAACGGCCGCGCAGCAAATGGCAACGTAATTCATCTTGACAACGTCCAGATATAAATTTTTATTGTGACGATGTCCAAATTTAGACGCGAGCGGAGACGTGCGATGAAGCCGACCCCTGCCTGCCGTACGTCCGCAACACCGTTGGCCATCGCTGTCGGATTGCTCCTTTGCATGGGCGGAGCGCCCGTTCGTGCCCAAACGCCGGCTGCGCAATCGCCGCCCGCATTCGTCGGCGCGTGGAGCGGGCCCGGCCTCGACAAGGTGCAGGCGCCAGGCGGCGCGGAGGCATACATCCGGCGCAGCCTCGTCTTCACGCCCGACCGGGAAACGCTGCGGGTCGAGGCCTTCGCCGATCCGGCCGCGGCGGTCCGCCTGTTCACTTACGCGTCGGAGGGCCCTTATCGACTGATCGGGCCGTCCGCGGTCGTGGCCGGCGCCTATGAGGTCGACCTCGTCAACGAGCGGTCGTCGATGACGATCCACGTGGCTGATGCCGGGCTCTGGAAGGCGCTGAACCTCGGCGCCTGCCCACTGGAGGTCGGCAAGCCGGTCGAGATCAGCGGCTGCGTCAGCGGGCCGCCATTCAACGCGTCGACCTGTGTCGACCGCGACCTCGTGCATGTCGATGCGGCCGGCGCGCTCCGCTTCGGCGATCAGACCGTCGATCGCTGCGTCATGCGCCCGGACCGGCTCGACCGGGCGCATTACGTGCGCACGCCCGGCTGAGGCCAGGTCAGTCTTCCATAAGCAGACCGCCGTCGTAGGGCGTGGCGATGCGCCCCAGCGCCGCCCGGCCGGCGTCACTCGCAAGGAGCGTCGCCGGATCGCCGTCTCCGGCGTCCGGTCGAGGCGTTTCGGCGAGCAGCGTCGCGAGCAGCGCCGGATCGAGCGTCGGCAGGCGGGCCAGGAAGCCCATTACGAGGCGGGTGGCCAGCGCATGGTCGGGGTGGTCGGGCCGCTCGGGCGCACGGCCGCAGTCGTAGAGGTGCCGCACGCTGCCCCAGTCGCCCTTCTCAGTCGGGAACCGCACGGCGAGTTCGTCCTCTGATCTTTCGACGTAGAAGCGGTTCAGGCCGTCGAAGAAGACGAAGCGATAGCCGGCGTCGATCAGGATCGGCTCGAACGCGTCCCACGCGGGCGCCATGCTGCCCGGTGCCACGGCCTCGGCGAGCACGACGCGGGGGCGCCAGCGCGTAAAGTCGTTGCCGGCGAGCACCTCGGCCTCCGCGCCCTCGACGTCGATCTTCAGCACGTCTATGCCGGGAGGATCGTGCTCGGCGCAGAGCGCGGCCAGCGTCGTCATCGGGCTCGTGACGCTGCTAAACCCGGCGCCGAAGGCGGCAGCCCCGCGCGCGTTCGCCTCCACCGTCGTCGAGAACCCGTGCATCCCGTCGACGACGTGGAACGTCACGTCGCCGATGCTGCGCCCGAGCACGCCGCGGAACACGCGGTCCCTCGGCCGGACGTGGGCGTAGAGCGCCGCCAGCCGCTCCTGCGGCTCCACGACGATGCCTCGCCAGCCCTGCAGATAGTGCCAGAACGTCACGTTGTCGCCGACCGGATGCCCGGCGCCGACGTCGACGTAGAAGCCCTCTCGCTGACCGGCGAAGACCTGCGCCAGCGTCCAGTCCTCCATGTTCTGGGCATAGGAGATGGTCATCGGCGGCATCAAGGCTCTCGTCACATCGGATGGGCCGATCTGTTTCGCAGACCTTACGGACGAGCACAAATTAACCCGCGAAATGCAGGGGAGTTCGCGGATCGATCCTTCATCGGCAGGCGCGAAGCTGGACTCAACGCAACAGCCGGAGCCGGCGTCGGACCGGGACAGCCAGGAGCAGTCGGATGATCTCCCCCTCGAAAATCGTCGTCACCCTCTTCCTCGTGCTCGCGATGCCCTTCGGCCTGGTCGCTGCCGGCTCGGGCGCCTCTGCGCGCCAAGACCTCGCGTCGATTTCCAGCCGCGCAGACGGCGTCTGCCGGCCGGCCGCGCCGCTCGCCGTTCCCGGCTGGCCCTGCGGCCTCTGACCGTCCGGGGGATGTCATGACACCAACCACGCTCAGCCGCGCCCCCCTCATGCTCGCGGTTCTTCTGCCGGCCCTTCTCCTGCCCGGCATCGTCGCGGCACAGGTCAACCCGGCCACATCCATCATCGACCGCATCCATCAGGAGGCGCCGCTTCTGGGGTACCGCGGCGCCGAGCCGTCGGCGCGATCGGCCCCGGAGCGCCGCAGCCGCGCCGCTTCGCCCGTCTCCGGAACCGGCCGGATCGATCAGGCGATCAGCCGCTCGGTCGGGCTGGTGCATTACGAGGACGCCTTCATCCAGTGCGTCGTCAAGGGCGCCGTCGGCTACAGCGCGCTGACGACCGAGCCCGCCAACATCGTTGCGCAGGCCGCCGCGGGCGGCTGCGAGGAGCAGCGCGACCACCTCGTGCGCAGCTACAAGCTCGCTTACTGGGCCGCGGCTAACGCCTCGGTGACCCGTCTCGACGACCCGCAGTTCCAGACCTTCGCCGACAACCGCTTCTCGCAGGTGGAAACCCGCATCGTGAAGGTTCTGACCGCCCGCGTCGTCCACATGCGTGCCAACGCGGCGGTCGGCGCCAAAGGCATCATCGTCGAACGCATCGCCGGGCCAACCGGCCGCGAAGGTGAACAGAGCATCGAGATGCGCGTCATCCGCTTCGCCGAGGGCATGAGCTGGCGCTGATCGGGCAGAGCGGCCTCGGCGTTCATGCACGCGTACGCCTCGGGATGAGGTGCGAGGCAAAGCCGAGCTTCGACGGATGATTCTCGACCGCCGTGACGCCCGCAGCGATCTGCTTGATCCCAAAATGGGCGCATGCCATCCAGATACGTATGCGGATCATCGCGCGGCGTGCCTTGCGCGAATTCATCGCCAGCCGGGCCGGCCACAAGGACCAGCCGGCTCTGAAGACCTCGCTCGATGCGTGGTTCGCGGAGGCAAGCAGGGCGAACTGGGCGAGCACTGCTGATGTGAAGCGGGTCTGTGCGACCGCGAGCATCGTCGGCGCCGACAGGCTCGTCTTCAACATCAAGGGTAACGATTACCGTCTTGTGGTCTCGGTAGACTTCGAAAAGGCGATCGTCTGGATCAAGTGGGTGGGCACGCACGCCGACCATGATCGTATCGACGTGAAGGAGGTGGAGCATGGCGACTGAGATAAAGCCGATCCGCACCGAGGCGGACTACGACGGGGCGCTGAAGGAGGTTTCGGCGCTGTGGGGGGCGGCCAGCGGCACGCCCGAGGGTGATCGCCTCGACGTGCTCGCCACGCTGATCGACGCTTACGAGACCCTGCACCATCCGATGGACCCGCCCGGCCCGATCGAGGCGATCACGTTCCGCATGGAACAGCAGGGCATGACGCGACGCGACCTGGAGGAGATCATCGGCACGCGAACGCGGATCGCCGAAGTGCTCAACCGGAAGCGCAGCCTGTCCATCGGCATGATCCGCCGCTTGCACGAGCGGCTCGGCATCTCGGCTGAGGTTCTGATCCGGCCGTCGCGTCCGGACGCGGCCTGAAAGCCGCCTCGGCATCCACTTACACGTGCCCTCATCCAGAGGCGAGAGTGAGCGAAGCGACCGAGCCTCGAAGGATGCTCGCCAGGCGCCAGCGCGCGCTGGAATCATCCTTCGAGGATCGGCTTCGCCTCGCACCTGAGGATGAGGTGGAGAGCGGAAGACCAAGGCGCTTCAGCGCTCGCGGTGTCGAGATGTCCACATCCTGATTGCGCGCTACCGAACTCTTGCACAACGGGAAACCTTGGCCTGTGCTGGTGCGGACGGCGGGACTCGAACCCGCACGCCGAGGCTGCGGATTTTAAGTCCGCTGCGTCTACCGATTTCGCCACGTCCGCGGGTCTTGGCCCGAGCGTTACCGGTCCGGCCCGCTGCGGGCAAGGTCTGCTGCGGGCCAGGTCTGCTGCGGGCAAGGTTTGGCGCGGGCGCCGCGTGCCGGCGTCAGGCGTCCCGCCAGCCGTAGAGCCAGTCGTAGCGTCGGAGCAGGGCGGCGCCGTCGCTCCGGCGCAGGACGCTGTCGCGGGCGAAGGCCATCAGGCGGCCGGCGTGGTAAATCTGCGCGTTCCGGCGGGCCGCGGCCTGAACGCGCGCGACCCGGGGCGTGCGCAGGGCAGACCAGGCGGCGAGCGCCGTCTCGACCGCCGTGCCCGTCATCGCAGTGGGCGGCGGCATCAGCCGGGCGAGCACCGCGGCGTCCTCGATTGCCATCGCGGCGCCCTGCGCCAGGAACGGCAGCGTCGGATGACCCGCATCGCCGACCAGCGCGATCCGCCCCTTGGCAAGCCGCGCGGCCGCGGGCCGGTCGAACAGCGACCAGACGTTCCAGGCGGGTGCTGCGCGGATCAGCTTCGCGAGTTCGGGGGCCATGCCTGCGGCGAGCGGCTCGATCTCCGCGACGTCTCCCGGGCGGGACCAGCCGTCGCGGGGCGCCGTCGCGGGACGCACGAGCACGACGTTGACGAGCCGTCCGGCCGCGACGGGATAGTTCACCAGATGCGCGCCGTTGGCGAGCCAGAGATTGACGGCCGGCACCTTGAGGAAGGGGAGAAGGCCGTCGGTCGGCACCACGGCGCGCCAGGCTTCCTGTCGCGTGAAGCGGGGCGGGGTGGCGTCGAGGACGAACCGCCGCACGGTCGACCACAGCCCGTCGGCGCCGATGACGGCCGTTGCGCGCAACCCTGCGCGAAGGCCGTTGTCGAGGTCGAGCATCACGTCCAGCCCGTCCGGATCGCTGCGCACATCGGCCACCGTGGCGCCCGCGGCGAGGCGCAGCGTCGGCTCCCGGGCGGCGCGCTCCATCAGTGCCCGATGGAGATCGGCGCGCAGCACGACCCAGAACGGCGCCTCGTACCGGCCACCCTGATCGCCCATCGGCATCGAGGCATATCGCCGGGGATCGTCGAAATGCCGGATGTCGAGGCGGCGGGGCGCCACGGCCGCGGAGAGCAGGCCGGGCAGGCCGATGTCGGCCAGGATGCGGCTCGCGTTCGGCGAGATCTGGATGCCCGCGCCGGCTTCCTCCGGGTCGCGGCGGCGTTCGACGATCACGACGGAATGACCCGCGCGTGCGAGCAGGATGGCCGCAGCGAGCCCGGCGATGCCCGCGCCGGCGACGACGATCTGCTGCTGTTCGTCCCGCTCCAGCGCCCGGGCGTCCTTCTCCCTCAGGCGGCTTCGTAGAGCAGGCCGGAAGGATCGGTCTGATCGGCCCGAAGCGCCGCGCGATACCTGTAGAGCGTGGAACAATACGGGCAGACGATCTCGTCGTCGCTGCCCATGTCCATGAAAACATGCGGATGGTCGAATGGCGGTTTCGCGCCGATGCACATGAAGCGCTTCGCCCCGATGAAGACCGCGGTCACGCCGACGTCGTTGTGGAAATGCGGAACGGAATGGTCGGCCATGACGGCTCCGGCGGCGCTGCTCTCCCGCGTTGATACCGCCGGGCCGGCCGCCGCGGAAGCGGATAATTGCGGCGTGCGCCGGCAGCCGCTAACGAAGCCCGATGCACAGTTTCGTCCGCGACGGCCTCGCCCTGGCCTACATCGACGTCCCGCCGATCGGCCCGGACCGCCGCGAACCCGTCCTGCTCATCCATGGCTTCGCCTCCAACCATGCGGTCAACTGGGTCAACACGCTCTGGGTGAAGACCCTGACGACGGCGGGCCGACGCGTGATCGCCTTCGACAACCGCGGTCACGGCGAGAGCGGCAAGCGCTACGATCCTGCCGATTACGCGGTCGCGAAGATGGCGGCCGATGCTGCGGGCCTGCTCGATCATCTGGGCCTCGGCGCCGTCGACGTGATGGGCTATTCCATGGGCGGCCGCATCACCGCCTATCTGGCGGCGGCGAACCCGGAACGCGTGCGCTCGGCGATCCTGGGCGGCATCGGCATCCATCTCGTCGAGGGCGTCGGCCTGCCGACCGAGACGATCGCCGAAGCGCTGTCTGCGCCCTCGCTCGACCGCGTCACCGATCCCGTCGGACGCATGTTCCGCGCCTTCGCCGGCACGACGAGGAGCGATCTCCGGGCGCTGACCGCCTGCATCCGCGGCTCCCGCCAGCTACTCGACGTCGAGCGGTTCGCCGCGATCGCGGTGCCGATGCTGGTCTGTGTCGGGACGACCGACACGGTCGCTGGCGATCCCCATGCCTTGGTGGAACTGGCGAGGAACGCGCGCGCGGTCGACATTCCCGATCGCGACCACAACCTCGCCGTCGGCGACAAGGTCTTCAAGCAGGCGGTTCTGGCCTTCCTCGAGAGCCGCCCGTGAGCCGCCGGCAGGTCTTCAGCGGCGGCGCCGGCAACGCGATCGTCGCCGATCTGGACGGAGCGGCGACCGGGCTGCCCGTGCTGCTCCTGCATGGCGGCGGGCAGACGCGCCACAGCTGGCGGAAGACGGCGCTGTCCCTGGCGCGCGCGGGCCATCTCGCCGTCTCGGTCGATCAGCGCGGTCACGGTGACAGCGACCGCGCTTCGGACGGGGCCTATGCGGTGCCCGACTTCGCCGACGACGTGCTCGCGATCGTCGCCGCGCTCCGGGCGCTGTCG
>CAZVMY010000024.1:3452-15053 GCA_964628955.1 uncultured Methylocystis sp. | reverse complement strand
GCTCGTCCATCAACAGCAGGTCGGGATCGAACGACAAAGCCCGCGCGATCGAGGCGCGCTGCTGCATGCCGCCGGAGAGCTGCCACGGGTACTTGCGTTCGAAGCCCGCCAGCTTCACGAGTTCGAGGTTGCGCTTCGCGCGCGCCTCGCGCTCTGCACGCGAAAAACCCATCACCTCCAGCGGCAGCATCACGTTCTTCAGGATCGTGCGCCAGGGATAGAGGGCAGGCGCCTGGAAGACGTAGCCGTAGGCGCGCTCCCGGCGCGCCGCGTCCGGTGTCATGCCGTTGACCGTCACGGTTCCCGAGGTCGGTTGCTCGAGATCGGCGACGATGCGCAGGAACGTCGTCTTGCCGCAGCCCGACGGCCCGATGAAGGAGACGAACTCGCCGCGGGCGATCGACAGGTCGACGCCGGAGAGCGCGTGGACCGGACCGTCCGCGGTCTGGAAGGTCAGCGTGAGGGAGCGCGCCTCGACGACCGGCGCCGGTGATGCGGCCATCGCCGTGCCGCCCCCCGATGCGCCGGCCTCGGCCCGCATCAATGCGCCCGCTTCAGGCACTCGCCGAGCCTGCCGATCAGGTCGTCGATCTCTGCCTTGGTGATGATGAGCGGCGGCGAGAGCGCGATGATGTCGCCGGTCGTGCGAATGAGAATGCCGCTCTCGAAGGCGTCGACGAACACCGAGAAGGCGCGCTTTGTCGGAGCGCCGGCCATCGGCTCCAGCTCGACGGCGCCGATCAGGCCGAGGCTGCGCGTGTCGATGACGAAGGGGTGGTCTCTGAGCGATCCGATCGCAGCGGCCCAGTATTCGGCGAGTTCGCCGGCACGGGTGAGGAGCCCCTCCTCCTTGTAGGTGTCGAGGGCGCCGAGCGCCGCAGCGCAGGCGACCGGATTGCCCGAATAGGTGTAGCCGTGGAAGAACTCGATGACGTGCTCCGGCCCGTGCATGAAGGCGTCGTGGATTTCCTTCTTCACGAGGACCGCGCCCATCGGGATCACGCCGTTGGTCAGACCCTTCGCGGTTGCCATGATGTCGGGCGTGACGCCGAAATAATCGGCAGCGAAGGGCTGGCCGAGGCGCCCGTAGCCGGTGATCACCTCGTCGAAGATGAGGATCACGCCATACTTGTCGCAGATCGCGCGCAGCTTCTCGAGGTAACCCTTCGGCGGGATGAGAACGCCGGTCGAGCCCGCCACGGGTTCCACGATCACGGCAGCCACCGTGGACGGATCATGCAGCAGGATGACGCGTTCGAGGTCGTCGGCAAGCTCGGCGCCATGCTCCGGCTGGCCGACCGTGAAGGCATTCTTCGCGAGGTCGTGCGTGTGGCGGATATGGTCGACGCCCGTCAGCAGCGTGCCGAACATCTTGCGGTTGTTGACGATGCCGCCGACCGAGACGCCGCCGAAGTTGGTTCCGTGATAGCCGCGCTCGCGGCCGATCAGGCGGAAACGCGCGCCGTCGCCCTTCGCGCGGTGATAGGCGATCGCCATCTTGAGCGCCGTCTCGACCGATTCCGAGCCCGAATTGGTGAAGAAGACGTGGTCGATGCCCTTGGGCGCCAGCGCCGCCAGCCGCGCGCCGAGCTCGAAGGCCTTGGGATGACCCATCTGGAAGGTCGGCGCGAAGTCCATCTCGGCGACCTGGCGCTGCACGGCCTCGGTGATCAGCGGGCGGTTGTGGCCCGCGTTGCAGCACCAGAGCCCGGCCGTGCCGTCGAGCACCTGCCGGCCGTCCGAACTCGTGTAGTACATGCCCTCGGCCCGGACCATCAGCCGCGGGTTCGACTTGAACTGCCGGTTGGCCGTATACGGCATCCAGAAGGCGTCGAGATTGTTCGGCAGCGGGGCCGTGGCTTGCGACGTCATGGGTTCGCTCCGGAGTGCGCGGCCGGCCGGCCGACCGGCGGACTTCACTCGCGATTGATCAAACGGTCAAGACTTGTACGGTCGCCTAGCCAGAGGCATGCCAAGGCGTCGGGAGCGTGTCGACCATGGACGAGGGAAACGGTCGACCGTTGGCCGAGCCGATCACGCCGCGTGGCACCACGGCCGCCGGCGAGGCGAACGTCGAACGCATCCTCGATGCGGCGCTCGGCGTCTTCGGCCGCTACGGGTTCCAGGGCGCCCGGATCGACCGGATCGCGGAAGCGGCCGGGATGTCGAAGACCAACCTGCTCTATTACTTCCGCTCGAAATCCGCGCTGTATCTTGCGGTCCTGACGCGGACGCTCGAGCTCTGGCTCGAACCTCTTCGCGCATTCGACGCGGCACGCGACCCGGCCGAAGCGCTGACCGATTACATCACGCGGAAGCTCGAGTACTCCCGCGATCAGCCCGAGGCCTCGCGGCTCTTCGCCATCGAGATCATGCAGGGCGCACCGATCCTCGGCGAGGTGCTGGCCGGCGATCTGGCGCGGCTTTTCCACGACAAGGTCGGGATCATCGAGACGTGGATCGCGCAAGGGCGTCTGGCGCCGGTCGATCCGCGTCATCTCGTCTTCGGGGTCTGGGCCACGACGCAGCACTACGCGGATTTCGCGGTGCAGATCGAGGCGTTGACCGGCCGCACACTCGCCGAGGCGCGTTTCTTCGACGACACGCGGCAGGCGCTCCTGACGCTGCTGGTGCACCCGCTGTGTCCCCTGCGCCAGCTGGCCGACGGCAGCTAACGCCGTTCGCCGAAGAACGTCCGCAACAGGTCCGCGGCCTCCCGCTCGCGCAGCCCGCCGTAGACCTCGGGCGCGTGATGACAGGTCGGCGACGCGAAGAAGCGCACGCCGCTTTCCACCGCGCCGCCCTTGGGATCGCTGGCCGCGAAATAGAGCCGCCGGATGCGCGCGAGCGAGATCGCGCCGGCGCACAGGGCGCAGGGTTCGAGCGTGACGTAGAGATCGGCGCCGGTGAGCCGGTCGGCGCCCAGGGTCCGGCAGGCCGCGCGGATCGCCATCACTTCGGCATGCGCTGTCGGATCGAACAGCGTCCGCGTTCGGTTGCCGGCCGCGGCGAGCACGCGACCTTCCAGCGTCACGACGGCGCCGACCGGGACTTCGCCGCGTTCGGCCGCACGACGGGCCTCGTCGAACGCCAGATCGAAGAAGGCGGAACTCGCGGAACTCCCCTGGACGGCCACGGCCTTCATGCTCCTCGCGCGATCGAAATGGCCGCTACCGGCCGCGTGACCCGTCTGATATCAGCGTCGCATGAGCGATGACACAGACGACGGTCGCCCCCGCGGCGCGGGCAATCGATCCGGGCCGGGCGGTCCGCGCAAGCCTTTCAGGAAGAACCCGTCGGGCGGCGAGCGCGGCCGCGCCGGACCGGGCGTCTCCGGCCGCGACGCCGGGCCGGGAGGCGGCGGCAGGCGTCCGTTCCGCAAGCCTGACGGCGAAAGCGCTGGTCCGGGACGCGCGCCGCGCGAGCGCACGGGCGAAAAGCGCGCGGACGGCAAACGTTCCGGTGACAAGCGTTTCGGCGACAGGCCGTTCGGTGGCAAGCGTCCGGGCGAGGCGCGGACGGGAAACGACCGGTTTCGTCCGGGCCGGCCGTTCGGTGAACGGCCGCAGCGTGGCCGCGACGACCGGCCAGAGCGCGACGCCCGGCCGGAACGCAGCGGCGGGCGGACGGGTGAAGAGGGGCGTTTCCGCCCCCGGTTCGATCGCGAGCGGGCGCCGCCGGTGATCGATCGCGACGAGGAGCGGCCCTCCAGCGGACGCTCCGGCGCCGACGAACCGGAGCGCATCGCGAAGGTGATGGCGCGCGCCGGGCTATGCTCGCGGCGGGATGCCGAAGACTGGATCCTTGCGGGCCGCGTGTCCGTGAACGGTGCCGTCATCGACAGCCCGGCGCTCGACGTGGGCCCGAAGGACACGATCCTGATCGACGGCGCGCCGCTGCCGACGCGCGAGCGAACGCGGCTTTGGCTCTACCACAAGCCGGCCGGACTGGTGACGACGGCGGACGACCCGGAAGGCCGGCCGACCGTCTTCGATCATCTGCCGGAAGGGTTGCCGCGCGTCATCTCGGTCGGACGGCTCGACATCAACACCGAAGGGCTCCTGTTGCTCACCAACGACGGCGGCCTGGCGCGTGTGCTCGCCCACCCCTCGACGGCGTGGCTGCGGCGCTACCGGGTCCGCGCGCATGGGTCGGTCACGCAGGCGAGGCTCGACGAGCTCCGCGACGGCATCACCATCGACGGCGTCGATTACGAGCCCGTCGTCGCGACGCTGGAACGCGAGCGCGGCGACAACGTCTGGCTCGTTCTCGACCTGCGGGAGGGCAAGAACCGCGAGGTCAAGATCGTGCTCGAGCATCTCGGGCTGATCGTGAACCGGCTGATCCGGGTGTCGTTCGGACCGTTCCAGCTCGGCGACCTGCCCGAGGGTACGGTTGAGGAAATCCGCTCGCGGATGCTGAAGGATCAGCTCGGGGAGCGGCTTGCCGCCGAGGCAGGCGTGGATTTCGACGGTCCGCGCTTCGACCACGCGCGACAGGCGACGCGACCCGCCCAGAGCCCGCGCCGTTTCGAGGAGGACCGTCCTCCGCCGGGTCGAGGACGCCGGGACGATCGGGGCGACGCCCGGCCAGGCTTCCGCAAGGAGCGGAACTCCGCCGATTCCGATACGCGATTTGGCCGCGACAGGCCGGCGCAGCCGCGGCGGGATCATGACGAGAAGCCCCGGCGCCCGGAGCCGGAGCCGCTCCGCGCTGGCGAGCGCGCCGGCAATCCGCACGTGTTTCGCGCCGACCAGGGCTCCGAGCGGCCGCGCTACAAGCGGCTCGACAAGGAAGGCTTCGCCAAACGCCGGCAGGTGGCCACCACCGGCGAGGACGCGGGGCTCAGGCTCGAACGCGGCCAGACCGCGGACCGGCGCGGCCGCCCGGTCGCGGTCGAGCGCATCGTCAGCGAGCGCCCGCTCGAGCCGGAACGGCCGCCCCGTCGCGAATGGTCCGACCGGCCGCGCGGCGACAAGCCGTTCAGGGCGCGGCCGGACGGTGGCGACCGGACGGATCGCCCGTTCCGCAAGCGCTTCGATGGCGAGGAGCGTCCATCCCGATCGGACGGCGACCGCCCGTCTCGTCCGGCCCGTGGCGAGGGGGATCGTCCCTATCGCGCGAAATCCGATGATGGCGCGCGACCGTTCCGCAAGGGTCCACCGAAGTTCGGCAGCAAGCCGGGCGACGAGAGGGCCAAGAAGCCGTTCAAGGCCGGTGACGGCCGGCGCGCCAAGCCCGGTCCGGACCGGCCGCCCCGGCAGGGTCCATCGCGAGGGATGCGCGGTGAGGATCGTCGCCGGTAGGCTGAAGGGCCGGCCGCTCGCGACGCCGCGGAGCCAGTTGATCCGCCCGACGGCGGACCGGATGCGGCAGAGCCTGTTCGACGTGCTGTCGCACGGCTTGTCGAAGCACGGCATCGACGATCCGGTCGCGGGAAGCCGCGTGCTCGATCTCTTCGCCGGGACGGGGGCTCTCGGCATCGAGGCGCTGTCGCGCGGCGCCACGTTCGCGGCCTTCGTCGATGAGGCGACCGAGGCGCGCGGTCTGTTGCGGGCCAACATCGAGGCGCTGGGCCTCGGCGGCCAGACCCGCGTTCTGCGCCGGGACGCCACCCGGCTCGGTCCCGCGGCGCCGTTCGAGCCGTTTCACCTGGTGTTCTGCGATCCGCCCTACGATCGCGATCTGGTCCGCACCGCGCTGGCCTCGGCCCTTGCCGGCGGCTGGCTGGCAGCCGGTGCCATAGCCGTCGGCGAGGACCGCGCCGGGTCTGACGTCGCGCTCCCACCGGGCTTCGACGTTCTCGACCGGCGCGACGCCGGCGAGGGACAATACGTCATCGCCCGCATGTCGGCCGGGATCGAACCATGAATCTGTTCTGCTTCGGCATTGGCTATTGCGCCGAAACTTTCGTCCGGCGCCACGGCGCCGATCTCGGCCGGATCTCGGGAACCGTGCGGACGCCCGACAAGGCGGCGCGTCTCGGCGGTCTGGGTATCGAAGCGCTGCTGCATGCCGGCCGACAGCCCGGTCCGCGAACTCTCGACGCACTGGCTCGCGCCGATGCGGTGCTCGTGTCGGCCGCGCCGGACGAGGCGGGCGATCCGATGCTCAGGGACCTTGGTCCGGTCGTCGCCGCCGGCGGGCGGTTGCGGCTGGTGATCTATCTGTCGACGGTCGGCGTCTATGGCGACCATCGCGGCGCGTGGATCGACGAGACGACGCCGGCGAAGGCCGTCAATCCGCGAGGATTGCGACGGCTGGAAGCGGAGGCCGCGTGGATGGAACTGGGACGACAGGCCGGCTTCACGGTGCAGTCACACCGCCTCGCCGGCATCTACGGACCTGGGCGCAATGCGCTGATCGATTTGCGCGAGGGCAAGGCCCGGCGCGTGGTAAAGCCCGGGCAGGTCTTCAACCGCATCCACGTCGACGACATCGCCGGGGCGATCGCGGCCGGGTTGCGCCACCCGGATACGGGCGGCGCATTCAACGTCTGCGACGACGAGCCTGGCCCGCCCCAGGACGTCGTGGCCTTCGCGGCCGGGCTTCTGGGCGTGGAGCCACCCCCGGAGATCGCTTTCGCCGATGCGGCCTTCAGCGAAATGGCCCGCAGCTTCTACAGCGAGAACAAGCGTTGCCGGAACGAATGCGCGAAGCGCGATCTCGGATGGATGCCCCGGTATCCGACCTACCGCGAGGGACTGCGCGACCTGCTGATGCGCGATCCGGCGCTCACGTGAGAGTCTTGTAGAAGAATTTTGCGGCGGCCGGACGACCGTCGGTGGTGAGGGCATATCCGGGGACGACTCCGAACGGCGTCCAGCCCGACCGGGCATAGAGATGGTCGCCGGCGGAGCCTTCCTCGGTGTCGAGCACGAGGAGGGTCCGGCCGACCATGCGTGCATGCGCCTCGGCGGCCGCGAGCAGCGCCTTTCCGATGCCGCGGCGCCGCGATTCGGACAGCACGAGCATCTTGCCGATCTCGGCACGGTGCGGCTGGTTGGGCTGTTGCGCAAACATCAGCAGCACGGTGCCGACGATGCGGCCGCGCTGTTCAGCGACGAACAGCAGGCGCTCACCGCGCGAGAGGCCCGCGTTGGAGCCGCGCCACCACTGCGCTGCGGCAGCCCCGTCCAATCCCGCGAGAAAATTGACCGAGGCGCCATGAGCCACGGCGTCGCACAGCACGGTCGCGAGTTCGGCGATGCGGGCTTCGGCCTCGGCGGCATCGAGGGACCGGATCGTCATGGGCGGCATCGGCGTCTCCTGCGGGCTTCAGGCTCTGGCGGCCGGGAAACCGGCGGCGAGCACGACGGCGTATCGGGCGGGCTCCGGGTCGAGATTCTGGTACGCGATCGGTCGATCGAGGCGCATCGCCAGGCAATCGCCCGGTTCGAGGACATTCGCGACTCCGTCGAGCGTCACCGTCAGCCGGCCTTCGAGCACCCAGACGAGCTGCTCGACCGCGAGCGGGACCGGATTGGCGTAGTCGACGCGCGCTCCCGACGGGAGGACGACATCGACGATCTCCAGGGGTGACAGCGTGGGCGCGACGTTGCGGCGGCGGTAGCCCGTGGCGGGGTCGCGCCACACCGGGCGCTCGACGGCGCGCGCCATGGCGGACGGCGCGCGTTCGTCGGCGAAGAGCTGAGAGAGCGTCATGCCGAGCGCGCTCGTCAGGCGCCCCAGCACGACCGCGCTTGGGCTGACCTCTCCTCGCTCGATCTTCGAGATCATCGCCCGGGAAACCCCGGAGCGGTCCGAGACTTGCTCGAGAGTCAGCGCCAGCGTCCGGCGCCGCCGCCGCACCGTCCCGGCAACTTTCTTGTCGAGGTCAGCAGCATCGTCCATGATCATAGAATATATTCTTGTTTAATGGATTCAAGATGTCGATGGCGAAGGCGGCAGGTCCGGCGATGGGTCATAACGGCGGGCCGCCGCTCGACGCGGACCCGCCGCACGTTCCCGAATGGGAGGACGGCGATCCCTGCCTCTACTTCCAATGGAAAGCGGCCAGACGGCAGGCCTGGAAGGGGAAACCCGCGGAGATCCTGATGCTGCGCTCAGCGCGGGCCGAAGCGGCCGGCGTGAGCGACGAGGTCTACACCCTGGAGTTGCTGGAGCGCGGCCGGCATCTTCAGCCAGGCGACGATCCCGAGTACCTCCGCAACCGCTGGAAGACCCGGCTGCGCTGACGGTCACGTTGATATCTGACGTTCTGGCGCCTCATCCTGAAGTGAGTTCCCAGACACAGCTCAGACGATGCGGCATTCGACTCCTGTCGTACCGTCGACAGTGACTGCGACGTGGTCGCCAGGCCGGACGGGAAAGAGCCCGAGCGGCGTTCCACCCAGAATGAGGGCCCCCGGATCGAGGACCAGGCCGTGGTCGCGAAGATTGCCGAGAAGGAAGGACAGCGAAGCGGCCGCGCCGCCTTCGAGCGGCCAGAACGCGCCGCTCTCGACCTCGACGCCGTTGATCTCGACGCCGAGACGGCCGTCGCTCCGATGCAGCAGCCCGGGCATGACCTCGGAGGCCGGCAAGACCTCGGAGGCCGGCAAGACCTCGGAGGCCGGCAAGACCACGCCACCCTGGAGGCCATTGTTCGCCACCAGTTCTCCCAGCGATTTGGTGGGCTCGCGGAACACGAAATGGTGCAACTCGATGACGGGAAAGGCCGAAATGGCTTCCCCGCCCGCGCCGATGCGGATCGCGATTTCTCCCTCGATCGCGAGGTTTGCGAACTCCGCGTGAGGGACGGCATCGCCGCTGCTCCGCAGTTCACTCCGCCAAAGGAAGCCGCGGATCGGTCCCTTCATTCCGAATTGCTGGACGACGCCTGGCCCGGTGCAGCCCACCTTGTAGCCCGCAACAGCGTCGCCCGCCTCGATGCGGAGCGCGGCGACCGCATGCTGGAGCGCGTAGGCGTCCGCCAGGGACATCGGTCCGTGGCCTTCGGCGAACCAGGTTCCGGGGGTCCGCGCTTGGTAATCGGTCCATTGTCGAAGAGCGAGCGGGACATGCATCTGGGCGACCTCCTCTTGGGAGCACTCTCACGGTCACCGCTCATGGGTCCAGCACCGACGACGCCCGACGCAAGAACGGCCGGGCAATGCCCGGCCGTTCCGTACTTCAGCTGATCGGTTCCGTCAGTTGATGACCTGGATAACGCGCCGGGTCCGGGGGTCGACGAGCACCGCGCGATCGTTCACGACGGTATACCGGTACTCGGTCGGGCCGTACTCGCGCGGGACGTCGTAGTACGTCCACCCGCGGTCCGGTAGCGTCGTGCCGACCGTCAGGCTGTCGTCGTAGCTGTATGACGGGCGGCGCTGCTCCAGGACGTAGTTGCGGAAGCGCGGCGCAACGTCGGAGCGAATCCCGCGGACGCTGTCCTCAACCGTCGCGTAGGGACTCTTCGAATCCGTCTGACCGGTCGGCGAGGGAACGCCGCCCTGCGCCACGGCCGCGACCGGAGCAAGGGCGAACGTTGCTATCAAAATCGATGTTCTCAGCATTATATGATCCTCCATGTGATCGAAATGACGGACGTACAATTCCCGACCGTGCCAGCTATAAACGAACCGCTGGACCCGATGTTCCAATATTCGGGTCCCTATCGAAGCTGGGTCATTAAAACTCTACAATATTTCACTTTCAGACGGCAGATTTTGATCAATGGCGGCTAGTCAATGATCTGAACGATACGCCGCGTCGACGGATCGACCAGAACCGTCCGATCGTTCACGACGGTGTAGCGGTAGCGCTCCACGCCATACTCACGCGGAACCTCGTAGTACTCGATGCCTTCGTCCGGTAGCGTAGTGCCGACGGCGATCCGTTCACGGTACCGGTAGCTGGGCACGCGCCGCTCCACGACGTACTCCCGGAACCGGGGCTGCTGGTCGCCGACGATGCCGCCCGCGATGGCGCCCACCACGCCGCCGACGACGGCGCCCACCGGGCCGCCGATCACCCCGCCACCGATCGCGCCGGTCGTTGCGCCTGCAGCAGCGCCGCCTTGCGCGGCCGGCGGATTATTCTGTGCCGACGCAGCCACCGGTACGGTGGCCAGCATCGCCGCGAGCATGAAGTTGCGAACCATCAGTGATTCCTCCGAATGAGTGACCGGACAGCGCCGGCTCGGAGAAAAAACTACCCAGAGACGGCAAGGTTCCGCTCCTGAGCAGCCACCCGACCGCGGCAACCGGGGTCGGATGTCGTCACGGTCCGTCGGAGCGGCTTCCCAAGGACGGGCCGACCGGCTAGCGTCATGGCGTTCGGGCCGGCCTCCTGTGCGGCTGCCGGCCCGCGGGGAACGAGGGTTCCACGCCGCCAAACCCGGCCGGTTTCACTCGCCAGTTCCTTCGTCGCGACGAAGGAGGGCGAAAGCCGGCTTCCCTCGTCTCTCGTTCTTGCGGATCCCTCACATGACGTTCGTTCTTGCCTTCGTCAGACCCGCGGCCGCCCGGCCGCTGCACCTGCTGCGTCGCCTTGCGCGCGGCCTCTCGCTGTCGCTGGTCGTGGCCGCCGGCCAGGCTTCGGCCGCCGAAACCGTGACGGTCTTCGCGGCAGCGAGCCTGCAGACCGCCCTGTCGGAGGTCTCCAGGCAGTTCACGACGGAAACCGGCACGCAGGTGCGCTTTTCGTTCGCCGCCTCGTCGGCCCTCGCGCGGCAGCTCGAGCAGGGCGCGCCTGCCGACGCGTTCGTGTCGGCCGACGTCGAGTGGATGGAATACGTGACGAGCCGCAACCTGATCCGCCCGGACTCGCGGGTCGACCTGCTCGGCAACACGCTGGTGATGATCGCGCCCCGCGACGCCGCGACGTCTCGTCTGGAACTCGCTCGGCCAGCCCTCGCCGCGGCGCTCGGCTCCGGCCGCCTCGCGACCGGCGAGACCAGCTCGGTCCCGGCGGGGCGCTATGCGAAAGCGGCGCTGGAAAGCCTCGGATTATGGGCCGATCTGCAGCCGCGGCTGGCACAGGCCGAGAACGTCCGCGCCGCCCTGCTTCTGGTCTCGCGTGGCGAAGCGCCGCTCGGCATCGTCTATGCCACGGACGCCGCCGCCGAACCGGGCGTCAAGGTCGTCGCGACGTTCCCGGCCGGGAGCCATCCGCCGATCATCTACCCGTTCGCGCTGACGACCAAAGCCAGCGCAGCGGCTGCCGAATGGCTCGCGTATCTTCGCAGGCCGGAAGTCCGGCGGAGCTTCGAGAGGCAGGGCTTCGCGCTCGTGGAGCGGCCGTAGAACGGTCGGCGGGAACCTGCAATGGATTTTGGTCTGAGCCCCGAGGACTGGGTCGCGATCGAGCTGTCGCTCCGGATCGCGGCGGTCGCGACCATCCTGTCGTTGCCGCTCGCCATCACGGTCGCCCATGTGCTCGCGCGCGGCGACTTTCCCGGCAAGGCGGCGCTGGATGCCCTCGTGCACCTGCCCCTGGTCCTGCCCCCGGTGGTGACCGGCTATCTGCTGCTGATCCTGTTCGGACGGCGCGGGCCGGTGGGCGAGTTTCTCCACGACGTGTTCGGGATCACGCTGTCGTTCCGCTGGACCGGCGCAGCGCTGGCCGCCGCGGTGATGGGCTTTCCGCTGATGG
>CAZVMY010000024.1:0-3442 GCA_964628955.1 uncultured Methylocystis sp. | reverse complement strand
GATCCGGCTGTCGATCGAAACGGTCGACCGCCGGCTGGAGCAGACCGCCGCGACCCTCGGCGCGCATCCTGTGCGCATCTGGCTGACGGTGACGCTGCCGTTGGCGCTGCCCGGCGTGATCGCCGGCATGATCCTGGCTTTCGCGAAGGCGCTCGGCGAGTTCGGGGCGACGATCACCTTCGTGTCGAACATCCCCGGCGAGACCCGGACGATATCCGCAGCAATCTATACCGAGACGCAGGTGCCCGGCGGCGACGCTGCCGCGCTCCGGCTGACGTGTGTCGCGATCGTGCTCGCGGTCCTGGCCCTCGTCGCGTCCGAGTGGTTCGCGCGACGGGCCGGACGCCGCGTGCACGGGTTCTAGAACGATGCTCGACGTCGCCGTCCGCCGGACGCTTCCCGATTTCACCCTCGACGTCGCCTTTTCGACCGGGATGGGCGTCACGGCGCTGTTCGGCCCGTCGGGGGCCGGAAAGAGCACGATCCTCAGCATGGTCGCCGGGCTGATCCGCCCGGACGCCGGGCATGTCCGCATCGAGGGCACCGCCCTGTTCGACAGCGGGAGCTCCATCGACGTGCCGGTCCGGAAGCGACGGATCGGCTTCGTCTTCCAGGACGGGCGGCTGTTTCCGCATCTCTCGGTGCGCGGCAATCTCGACTACGGCCGGCGCGCGCTCGGCCTCGCGCCGGAGCCTGCCCTGCAGGACACGGTCATCGAGATGCTGGGGATCGACGGCCTGCTCGAGCGCCGGCCCGGTGCGCTGTCGGGTGGCGAACGGCAGCGGGTCGCGATCGGCCGCGCGCTGCTGGCGCGCCCGCGGCTGCTACTGCTCGACGAGCCGCTGGCGTCGCTCGACGGCGCGCGGAAGGCTGAGATCCTGCCGTATCTGGAACGTCTCAGGGACGAGGCGCGCGTGCCGATACTCTACGTCACGCACGACCGTACGGAGGTCGACCGTCTTGCCGCGACGGTGATTCCGATCCGCGAGGGCCGGGTCGCATCAGCCGGCTGAACGGGGCCGGACCCACGGCCGCAGCGCGGCATCCGCAGCTGCGAAACGCCCGATCAACGGCCGGAAGCTCTCCGTCATGGCGAGATCGTCCCAGCCGTTCAGGAGTTTGGTGCGCCTGACCGGATCGATCGTGAACGGGATCGCCAGGTCGCCGGAAGCAATCGTGCAGTTGCGGAGGTCGACGGCGATCGGCGCGGCCGATGCGCTCGCGACAGCCAGCAGGCGCTCGGCATCCGCGTCGACTACGGTGGCCGGCAGCAGACCGTTGTTCGCGGCGTTCGCGGCAAAGATGTCGCCGAAACTCGGCGCGACGATGCAGCGAATGCCATAGTCCGCGAGCGCATAGACCGCCGCTTCCCGCGACGAACCGGCGCCGAAATTGCGTCGCGCGATCAGGATCCGGGCCTGATCCATGCCCGGAGCGTTCAACGGGAAGCCAGGGTCCGGCGTCCCGTCCGGCCTGAAGCGCAGGTCGTGCAGCAGGACGGCACCATAGCCCTCCGCGCGGCTGCGCTTCATGAACCGCGCCGGGATGAGCTGGTCGGTATCGACGTTGGCGCGCGGCAGGGCACAGGCGCGGGCCGTCAGGATCGTGAACGGCGTCATGCCGCGGTCCTCATGGCGTCCGCCCCCGCAGCAGCGGCCTGACGTCGGCGAGTTCTCCGGCGATCGCCGCGGCGGCCACCATCGCCGGCGACATCAGATGCGTCCGGGAACCCGGACCCTGCCGGCCCTTGAAGTTACGGTTTGTGGACGAAGCGCAGCGTTCGCCGGGCGGCACCAGATCGCCGTTCATCCCGACGCACATCGAGCAGCCCGAATCCGCCCATTCCAGGCCGGCCGTCCTGAAGATGCGGTCGAGTCCCTCTTCTTCGGCCTGCCGCTTGGCCGCGCTCGATCCCGGGGCGACCAGACCCGGCACTTTGGCCCGCCGGCCCGCAAGCACGGCGGCGGCGGCGCGGAGATCCTCGATCCGTCCATTCGTGCAGGAGCCGATGAAAACCCGGTCGACCGGGATGCCGGCCAGCACCTGACCAGGAACGAGCCCCATGTACCGGATCGCCTCCTCGACGTGCGCAGCGCGCGGCGCATCCCCGAACGACGCGGGGTCGGGCACCCGGGCGTCGATCGGCAGGGCATCTTCCGGGCTGGTGCCCCAGGTCACCACCGGTGCGATTTCCTCCGCCGCGAGGCCGACCTCGGTGTCGAAGACGGCATCGGGATCGCTCGGCAGGCGGGCCCAATCGGCGATGGCGCGCTCTAGATCGTCGCCGGCCGGTGCGAACGGGCGCCCCGACACGAATCGGAACGTCGTTTCGTCGGGAGCGACCATGCCGCAGCGCGCGCCGCTCTCGATCGAGAGGTTGCAGAGCGTCATCCGCGCCTCCATCGACAGGGCTTGGACGGTGCTTCCGGCATACTCGATCGCGTGGCCGGCCGCGCCGTCGGCGCCGAGCCGCGCGATGATCGAGAGCGCGACGTCCTTGGCGCCGCAGCCCGGAGGCAGCGCGCCGTCGACCGTTACCCGCATCCGCCGGGGTTTGCGCTGCCACAGCGTCTGGGTCAGCAGCACGTGCGCCACGTCGGACGCGCCGATGCCGAAAGCCCATGCGCCGAACGCGCCGTGCGTGGAGGTGTGGCTGTCGCCGCACACGATCGAGAGGCCGGGAAGCGTCAGTCCCTGCTCCGGTCCGACGACGTGCACGATGCCCTGTCGCGGATCGCCGAGACCGAACAGGGTGACGTCGTGCCGCGCGGTATTGTCGCCGAGCTGGGCGATCATGCCGGCGACGTCTGCGGCAAGGGGCAGGCTCCGTCGGGTCGGCACGTAATGATCCGCGACCGCGAAGGTCAAGTCGGGCCGGCTGACCTGACCACGTCGTGCCTCGACCTGCCCGAAGGCATGATGCGATCCTTCGTGCAGGAAATGCCGGTCGATGAAGATCAGGCTTTCGCCGTCCTCACGCGTCGCCACCACATGGCTGGTCCAGAGCTTGTCGAACAGCGTCGCTGGCAGGTCGGACATGCGGTGGTTCCGGCGGGAACGAACAGTCCCGGTATCGCCAGATGTACGTGCGGCCGGCCTTGACGCAAGAGCGCCGCCGCTTACGCTCGTGGATCAAAGAAAACCGCGCACGAGAGCGCCGATCAGGAGCCAGCACCATGCCGCGCATCGTTTCGAGGCGAACCGCCGTCCAGGGAGGGCTTGCAGCCGCTGCCACGCTTGCGATGCCGGGGCTCGTGCGCGCCCAGGCACCGGCGGTCAAGCTGGGCGTCCTCCAGCCGGTCACCGGCGCGCTCGCACAGGACGGCGAGCTCGGACGCCTGGGTGCCGAACTGGCGATCGCCGAGATCAACGCCGCCGGCGGTCTGAAGGGCCTTGGAGGGGCGAAGCTGGAGATGGTCTTCGGCGACGCCCGATCAAATCC
>CAZVMY010000023.1:0-15150 GCA_964628955.1 uncultured Methylocystis sp. | reverse complement strand
TGTCGTTCAGCATCCTGAATGCCGAGACCGGCTCGAATCCCAGCGCGAAGCGCCTTCGAATCGGCGAGGTCCGGGACCTGAAGCCCGGGGTTTGGTACGCCGCCATCATCGAGGCCGCGCCGACGTTCGGTCGCGCCAACAGCCGGCCGGAACTGCCCTCGTTGAGGGTCTGGTGGAAGGAACGGGACGCCGAAACCGGCTTTCGCACGGTCGCGAACCATACGGGTTCCTGGGGATTTCCGACCGGTCCCGATGGCGGTTGCGTCTATGCGCGCCGCTGCGAGACGCGGAGCCCGAACCAGGCGCTCGACTTCACCTTCGGCGTCTACCGCGCGATGGACAGGACGCCGATCAGCATCCTGTTCGGACCGGTGAGGGTCGGGCGGACGATGAAGGGCGCCGATCCCGAGGCGTCCTGCGGCTGATCGGTCCCAGGACTACAAGTCGCGCAGCTTGTCCTGGAGATGGGCCGGCAGCCGCTTGGTCGCGTCGATGAAAGCCACGCCGTTGCGCACCAGCCCCTTGTGCCGGGCGAGGATCGCCCGGTTCGTCAGCAGGGATTTCGCGACGGCATGGGAAACCCGGCGGGCGGCGCGGAACCGTCGCGTCAACCCGCTCGTGTTGTAGGCGCCGTTCATGATGTCGACGATCAGCGGCTTCAGAAGACGCGTTTCCGCCAATGCCGTTCCGGACGGATGTCCCGAAAGGCCGATGCGCCAGCTGTAGATGGTGTTGGTGCGCTCGAAAGCCCGCTCCACGTATTGCGCCTGCAAGTTGTCCAGCTTCATCCAGGGATCGAAGATCAGGTGAATGCGGGAAGCCGGGTTCCGGAGCGAGCCGACGTGATACCTGAAGGCTGGGATCGCTTCGGCCTCCGGCTTCCAGCGGGTCTCCCATGGTGCGTGCGCGCGATCGATCGTGGCCTGCGGCGAAATGGCGATGGCGTCGTCGCAGCCTGCCGCCAGGCCGATGGTCAGGGCGCCGAACCCGCCCATGCTCGAACCGTAGGCGATCCGCCGGGCCGAGGTCGGCGTGGCATTGCGGACGACCGAGGCCAGCCGTTCGGGATCCGACGACTGGAACCAGTCGTTGGCTTTCGATTGCACGAAGACCGCGCCGGCCCCGATCGCGTCGAAGAAATCAGCGCCGAACAGCGGTGCCGGCGGCGAACTGCTCCAGGGCGAAAAGGACACGAACACGGTGTCGGATCGATGCGGGTTCCGCAGCACGACGACCGAATCGTCTTCGTAGATCAGGGTCGGAGAGGCGACCTCCGCGGCGGCGGAAAGGGCTGACGTCATGCGTGAGCGACTCCGTTCCTGGGCGGCAACGCGCCGGTCTTGCTTCGTTTCTTGTCAGGCTGCGATTGCCGGCCGCCCAATCGTCGTCATGTTCTGCCATCGACCAGCGACGGACCCTTCGACGCTCGGGTGGGTATCTGATCGCATCGTCCCCACCGGGTGTCGAGCCCTTGGGGTCGTTCACTTCCTCCACCCATCCGCGCTTCCACGCCATTAACTCCGGCACGGTCCTGCGGCGACAATACGACGATCCGCGCTGGACTCCTGGCGCCACTGAGTGACAAAACGGGGGCGGTTTCAGTAGTGCTTCATTGCGTAGTGCTTAATTTTTCAGAGGTTGCCGATGCTGGGCAAGATCGAGCGTTTCGTCGATGGACAGCTCGTGGGTTGGCTCTGGGACGAGCGCGCCGCTGCCGAACGCGTGACCTTCGATCTCCTCGTCAACGGTAGCGTGGTCGGACGGTACCAGGCCGCGGCGCTTCGGGGCGACCTCCAGAAGAAGGGCATCGGCGACGGCCGGCATGCGTTCGCGGTGCCGGTGCAACCCTCCGTGCTGAAGGCGGGCGCCAATCTCTTCGTGGCGGTGGCACAGCCCAGCCGCCAGACCGTCGCCGCACAGATCGAACTGTCGCCGTCACGGGACGGTCGCGGCGCCCCGGCTCTCGCGGCGCCCGCGAATGCGATCGTCGTTCCGCCGCAGCGGCCGAACGGCCTTGCTGCGGCAGCTCCCGTCCCGGCTGTCGCTGCTCCTGCGGCTGCTCCTGCGGCTGCTCCTGCGGCTGCGCCGAAGGCCGCCCCTCCGCCCGTGATCGCGACACCTCCGGGGCTCTCGTCCTCTCCCTCGGTGGTGCCGGCCGTGACGCTCGTTCGTCCTCGGACGAAGAAGGAAGCGCCGTTCCAGACCCGGCTCAATCGGGACGCGGTTGCCGAAGTTCTGGCGCATGTCCTGGCCTTGGCCAAGCCGGCCGAGAAACAGATCGCGCCTCTCATCGAGGCGCCGTTCAAGCTCCAGGACTGGGACACGGTCACGCTGATCTGCGACAACCTGCCGGCCGGGTTCCCCGTCTCCGGCCGTATCCTGACCTGGCACGGCCGCGCGCTCATCTACACCGATCAGTTCGAGCGGGCGCGGGTGGTGCTGGAGCGGGTTCGCAAGCTCGAACCGGCCAAGCACGGGCAGATCTTCTATCTGGGTATCGCGCTGGCGCGGCTGCAGCTCTGGCGCGACGCCGCCGAGGTGTTCCGGTTCTGCCTCGACAAGAAGGACAGCGAGTCGAAGTATCATCTCGAATACGCGCGAGCGCTGATCCAGATCGGGTTCGGCAGCTACGGCGCGGTGATCGAGGACCGCTCCGTGCTCGACCGCGCGGTGGAACACCTCGCGACGGCGGCTACCCTCGACAAGGCGAACTCGCGTGCATCCCGCGAACTCGCCGCCCTGCTGGTCTTCTTCGGTCGGACCGAGGACGCCATCGTCGCGGCGAAGCAGGGCGTCGAGCGTGCGCCGAAGGACGCGACTGCCCATGCCGACCTCGCCCGGATCCTCGTCCGTGCCAACCGCATTCGGGAAGCGTTTCAGGCGGCCGAGAAGGCGCTCGAGCTCGATCCTCGAGGCGACGGCACCAAGTTCAACCATCGCTTGATCGCGCGCCTGGCGGAGAGCGTCGGCGACGATGCCGGCGACGACGTCCTGATGCTAGCCCGCCAGTCTCCGGCCGGAGACCTGTTGCCAGCAACCGTCAGCAGCGTCGTCCTGGAAGACGGCATGACGGCGGCAGCGGCGATCCGCACCGCCAAAGCACGCTGGGTGGCGCTGCCCGACGCTGGGCATCCCGGCGAGCTCGTCGAGCTGGCGGAGCGGGCCGGTTTCGCCTGGGCCGCCGGCGTGCGTCGTCGCGACGGCGAGCCGCCGGTACTGTGGCGTCGCGAATACCTCGCGGTCCTGATCGGTGCCGGCATCATCGACGCGGGCGCCGAACCCGAAACCATCGCCGCAATCGCCGGGCGCCATGGCCAGTTTTCGTCGGCGGAGCCCGACGGGCCGGCAGACCTGTCCGCGGCGATCCCGCCCGGATCGGGCGTGCTGCTCGTGTCGCAGTTCGGCGCGCGCAAGTTCGGTGGCGCCGAGCACTTCCTCGAACAGATGGCGCATCTTTATCAGGCGCTCGGCTTCAAGCCGCTGATCGTCGGCACCCGCGAGGAACATGTCGGCGAGGAGGGCGACCTGGACGGCATTCCCTTCACGTTTGTCGACGGCAGTGCCGAGGCGCTCGTGGCGCTTGCGATCGATCATGGCGCCAGACTAGTCCACGTCGTCTCGGGTCTCGGCTATGAGGTCGCGGCTGCGTTCCGCTTCCTCGACGTGCGCACGGTGTTCGGCGTCCACTTCTGGCGGGAGGCCTTCCAGCATCCCACGCCTTCGGCCGGCTACTTTCCCGATATCGATCGCGAGGCGACGCCGCGCCGCGAGTTCCACGCCATGCTGGCCGATTTCGACGCGGTCTACAGCAATTCACAATACACGAGCCGGATCATCGAGCAGAACTTCTCCGCCCGCACGCCGGTCATCTACTCCCTGCCCGACGATCTCGATCCGCCGCCTGGAAGCATCGACCCGGACGGCCGTGACATCGTCCTTCTGGCCAATGCCCGGGCGGACAAGGGCTTCGACCTGTTCGTGGAGGTGGCGAGCAAGCTGCCGAAGATCCGCTTCGTGGCGATCATCAGCCAGTCGAGCGCTGCCGCCGCCAGGGCGCTGGTCGCGCGCTTCGATGCCGGCAACGTCGAACTGATCGACCGGGTCTCCGACATGGCGGCGCTCTATGCCCAGGCTCGCGTCGTCGCGGTGCCGAGCTACCGCTTCATCGAGACGTTCAGCCGCGTCGTGATCGAGGCGCATCGCTACGGCATCCCGGTCGTCGGGTCCGATCGCGGCAACGTTCCCCATCTTCTCGTCGAGAGTGGCGGCAGCCTGCCCGAGGACGCGGCTCTCTGGGCAAAGGAGATCGAGCGGCTGTGCAAGGACGACGCGCATTGGCGCCGGCGCTCCCGGGCCGCGCTCGAGAACTCGCGCCGCTACGCCTTCACGATGCAGCAGGAACGACTGTCGCGGCTGGTCACCGGGCTGCACGCGCCTCTTCTGGTCGGCGTCGGTTCGGGCCTCGGCAACATCATCCATGCCGCGCCGCTGATCCGGAACCTCGCGCGGCGGCTCGGTCGGCCGGTCGACGTGGTCATGGCCGGCGATTATCGGGAGATGCTGTTCCTGCTCGGGAACTCCGAATACGTCCGGCACGGCTTCACGATCGGGGATGCGGCGCTGAACCGTCGCTATGACGCGGTTTTCCTGACGCATTGCTTCGGGACGCTGCCGATGAAGTTCGCCTCGTCGCGGATCTACGAGTCGCGCCGCTGGGACAATTTCCACGCCGGTCACGAACTCCACGAGGCCGAGTTCAATCTCGCCGCCGCCGAGGCGCTCCTTGGCGTGCCCTACGATGCCGACGACGTGCGCGGATACTTCGTCGGCGACATCCGCTACACCCGCCCTGCCGAGCCCCTCGTCGGCTTCCACGCCGGTTCCAAGGGCGGCATCTGGGCATCGAAGCGCTGGCCGCGGTATTCCGAGCTCGCGCGTCAGCTCGCGGCGCGCGGCGTCAAGGTCGCATCCTTCGGCACCTCGGACGAGTACGTCGAAGGCACGATCGACATGACGGGCGGGACGATCGAGGAGATGACGCGCAAGATGCTGGCCTGCAGCCATTTCGTCGCCAACGACAGCGGCGTCATGAACATCGCCAATGCGCTTGGCATTCCGCTCACCGCGCTGTTCGCGCCCACGAACGTGAGGACGCGCGGACCGCTGATGCCGACCAGCCGGTCGATCGCGGTGCAGCGCGATTGCGCGCCCTGCGAACTCGACACGCGCAAGCAGCACAGCGTGTTCGTCAACGGCGGCTGCCAGTGCATTTCCATGGTGGAATCGTCGATCGTGCTGAATTCGGTGATCGGCGCCGCCTGAGCCGGCGGCTGGCGGCCCGAAGCCGGGGGTGCTAGGACGCGCTCACGCTCCACCCTTGGCGGAAAGCAGTGATCGTGACGTGTTCCGAGCACCGTGTGCGCTCCGCCGGCCCGCTGATCGCGGCCGTTCTCCTGCTTGCCGCCGTGTCAGGCGGCTGCGCCAGCCGCGCGACCGGCGTGATGCGCGAGGTGCCGGTGACGGTGGCCGGAGCGACGCAGGTAGACATGCTGGTCGCGACCACGCGCCGGCCGGCGCCGGCCGCGGCAGGAACGCTCTTTTCCGGTGAGCGCGGATCGGCGCTGTCGTTCGCGGACATTCGTGTTTCGATCCCGCCCGCCCACAAGGAGGGCGAGGTCGAATGGCCGGCCGCGTTTCCGGGCGACCCGGCGCGGCATTTCGTGACGAGCGGCGTCAAGCTGTTCGAGCCCGGCACGGTGGCCAGGGCATTCCGCCAGCGCATCGCCCGGACCGGCAAGCGGCGCGTGCTCGTCTTCGTCCACGGCTACAACAACGGCTTCGAGGACGCGGTCTACCGGTTCGCCCAGATAGCCCACGATACCGGGGCGCCGGTTCAGCACGTCCTCTTCACCTGGCCATCGCGGGGGCAGCTGCTGGCCTATCCCTACGACCGGGAGAGCGCAAACTATTCGCGCGATGCGCTGGAGCTGCTGCTCCAGGCGCTGGCACGGGAGCCGGCGGTGTCCGAAGTCGCGATCCTCGCGCATTCGATGGGCAATTGGGTGACGCTGGAGGCGTTGCGCCAGATGGCGATCCGCAACGGCCGGGTGCCCTCGAAGATCACCGACGTGATGCTGGCGGCGCCCGACGTCGACGTGGATGTCGCCGCCACCCAGGCGCGTGCCATGGGAAAGCCGCTGCCGCGCTTCACCCTGTTCACCTCACAGGACGACCGGGCTCTCGCCGTGTCGAGCTCGATCTGGGGCGGTCAGGCCCGCCTCGGCCAGATCGATGCGTCGCGCGAGCCCTACCGGAGCGCGCTTGAACGCCTCGGCGTCACCGTTCTCGACCTCACGCAGCTAAAATCCGGCGATCCGCTCAATCACGGCAAGTTCGCTCAGGCGCCACAGGTCGTCCAGTTCATCGGCGGCAGGCTGATCGAGGGTCAGGATATCGGCGGCCGCTCGCTGGGGATCGGCGACCGGATCGGCCTCGCCGTGACGAGCGCGACGGCGACGGTCGGCAACGCCGCCGGGCTGGTCGTCGCGGCACCGTTCGCGGTGATCGATCCGGCCACGCGCGACAATCTCGGCGACCGGGTGCGTACCCTGACGCCGATCGGCGAAGAGGGGTCGGACCCCGGCCCGCTCGAGCGCTTCGAGCAGTCGTTCGGGCCTCCCGCGCGTGCCGGGCAGCGGCGCTGAAGGGCTGGGCCTGATGAACCGTGAGCCTCGGTCTTCTTCGGTGACCGTGCGCCGGCTGGTCGCAGCCGATGCCGCGCTTTTCATGGCTGTCCGGCTCCAGGCGCTCGCCGAGGAACCGCGCGCATTCGGCCGCGCCGTCGAGGAAGAGGCGCGAAGCCCCGCGACACAGTACCGGTTCGACGAGCCGTTCGCGATCTTCGGCGGGTTCAGCGGCGTCGATCTGGTGGCGATCGCCGGGTTCGAGCGGCTCCCCTACGTCAAGCTCCGGCACAAGGCGATGCTCGGCAGCATGTCCGTCCGGCCGGAGTTTCGCGGCTCGGGCGTGGCGGTCCAGTTGGTGGAGCGCCTGATCGCCCACGCCCGGTCCGAGGGCGTGCTGCAGATGCGCCTGAGCGTCGCCGATTGGAACGAGCGCGCGATCGCGTTCTACGCGAAGCTGGGCTTCGTCGAATACGGGCGCGAACCGCGTGCGCTGCTCGTCGACGGCGAGTTCGTGGACGAACGAATGCTGGTCAGGATGCTCGACCAGCCCTGACCGGCAGGCGCCGACGTGACGAAAAGAATTGGGGCGGAGCCTTTCGGCTCCGCCCCGTTACGGGGACGGGTCGTGGGGCGCGCCGTCCCCATTCAGCTGAGAGGTCCGCATCCCCCTCAGTTGACTGAAATCACCGCGATGTCGCGCACCCCGGCCGGCATGCCGTCGACCTTGCCCACCGGCGAACTCTTGCCGGACGCGAGGTCGACCGAGAGCAGCATCCCGTCGCTGACCAGCCAGCCGCGGTTCGCGCCCTGGCCATCGGTGGCGATGTCGAAGGAGATCGCCGTCGTCGGAATGCCGACCTTGCCGAGCGTGCCGAGAACGCCGTCGTTCGGCGGCGCCTGCTTCAGGAAGGTGCCGGTCGTGGCATCGATGTCGTACAGCGCGGTTTCCTTGCTGCCCTTGACCGAGTTCGTATAAGAGCCGGCGATGATCTTGGGTGTGCCCTTGGTGGCGTCCGTGTCGGCGAACTTCAGCTTGCCGTCGGTGATCACCTTGCCGTCATCGACGTTGGCCCGGAGGTTGGTGCCGTCAGAGCCGATCACGCGCAGCCGGTCGGCAACGGGATTGAAGTCGACGGTCGCCAGGACGCCGGCCGCGAGGGTCGTTTCCAGCTTGGATTTCATCGTGGCCTTGCCACTGGCCGCATCGATCGTGACGACCGTGCCGTCGGCCGCGAGGCCGTAGAGCTGGCCGTCGGACGGCCGCATGTCGATGCCGAGCAGGCGGCCCGGGATACCGGTGACGGTCACCGGTTTGCCGGCCTTCAGGGTCTTGGTGTCGAAGCTTGTCAGGGTCGCGTCGCCCGACAGCGCGATGACGGTGTCGGCTCTGGCGGCCGTGGCAGCCATGCCGATTGCGAGGCCGGCTGCGACGCTGATTGTGCCGAGGGTGTTCATGGGAGTCTCCGATTGCGCTAAGGAGAGGTCGGTCGTGACCTGCAGCCGATAGACACGACGGCGTTGCCCATGGATGCAGCGTCAAAAAAGAAAAGCCGGTTGCATCCGCAGGGTTGGTGACGGTGTCGAAAGGGTCGACGATGAGAGAATGGATGAGGCCAGACCGGGTCCCCCGGGGAGCGGCGGCTTGAAGTCGGGCGCAGGCGTGGCGGCCAAGCCGTTCGATTTCGATCAGGCCATCGTCGCGTGCGGGAGTGGTGATCGTGCCGCGCTCCGGGCGGTGTACGACCAGGAGGCAGCACGGATGATCGGCGTGGCGCAGCGGATCGTGAAGCGTCGGGCACTGGCCGAAGAGGCCGTGCAGGATGCCTTCGTCCAGGTCTGGCGCAAGGCCTCGACCTTTCAGGCCGGGCAGGGGCAGGGGCGCGCCTGGCTCTATGCGGTGCTACGCAACCGCGCGCTCAACATCCTGCGCGACGAGAGCCGCACCGACCTGCGCGAGGACATGACCACGTTCGACAGGGCCAGCGACGACGAGGACCCGGAGGCGATTGCAGCGCGGCTGTCCGACGAGGGCGCGCTCCGGCGCTGCCTCGAGCAGCTCGAACCCAAGCGGCGTCAGGCGATCGTGCTGGCTTACGCTCAAGGCCTTAGCCATGGCGAGCTCGCCGGGCGTCTCGGCATGCCGCTGGGCACCGTGAAGTCGTGGATCCGCCGCAGTCTCGGCACTCTGAGGGAGTGCCTGGGATGAGCGGCCCCATCACCCGCGACGATCTCGCGATCGATCATGCGCTCGGTCTCGCCGAGGGCGAGCATCTGGAACGCGCCGAACGGCTCATGGACAGCGATGCCGGCTTCCGGCGGACCGTGCAGGACTGGCGCCGACGGCTCACCGAAATCGACGATACGGCGCCGAAGATCGAGCCCGATCCGGGACTCTATCCCCGGATCGAGGCGGCGCTCGCGCGGCCGGAACGCCGCGTGGCCGCCAGACCGCCGAACGCGAGCTTCTGGGAGAATCTCGCCGTCTGGCGCGGCCTTGGCCTCGCCGGCGCCCTCGCGTCGCTCGTGCTCGCGGTGGGGCTGACGGCGGCGCTGCTGCGCGGTCCCGATACGCCTATCTTCGTGGCGGTGCTCGAGCGCGACGACGGGCGGCCGGCGGCGGTCGTCAACGCGTTTGCCGACGGCACCGCCGTGCTGGTGCCGATGGAGACCATCGAGGTCCCCGAAGGCCGCGTACTCGAGGTCTGGACGCTGCAGAGCCGCGAGCGCGGCCCGGTCTCGATCGGGCTGATCGAGCGGGCGCGCACGATCCGCCTCGATCTCGCGAAGCTGCCGAAGACGGGCGCGAGCCAGCTGTTCGAGATCACGCTCGAACCGCAGGGCGGCTCCCCCGTCGGCCGTCCGACCGGACCGGTGCTCATGAAGGGATTGACCGCGCAGAGCCTGTGACGTCGGCTGGCGCGCTCAGATCACGACCGTGATCCGTTCCGCGGCGCGCGTCAGGCCGGTGTAGAGCCAGCGGTCGCGATGTTCGCGGAACGCGAAGCTCTCGTCGAAGAGCATGACCTCGTTCCACTGCGAGCCCTGCGCTTTGTGCACGGTCAGGGCGTAGCCGTAGTCGAACTCGTCGGTCTCGCGCCTGAGCTTCCACGGGATCGTCTCCTCGCGGCCCTCGAAGAACTCCGGCAGGACGGAGACCTTGACCGGGTTGCCGGGCTCCTCTTCGGGTCGAACGCGCATCGTGACCAGGCCCGAGCGGGCGGCGGCGCGTTCGGCCACGGTGAACGTGGCGCCGTTCAGCAGTCCTTTAGACTTGTCGTTTCGGAGGCAGACGACCTTGTCGCCGGCGACCGGCATCGGGTCGTCCCTGCCGAGCAGTTCGCGAATCCGGCGGTTGTAGGTCCGGCGCGTGGCGTTCCGGCCCACGAGCAGCTGATCGCTGGCGAGCACCCGCTCCCGCTCGACCGCGTCGCGTCGGATCACGCGGCTCTCGCCATAGCTGCCGAGGGCGAGGTGGCCGCCGGCGCGGACGTCCATCGACATGCGGATGATCGGGTTGTCAGCCGCCTGGCGATGCACCTCGGTCAGCATCACGTCCGGTTCAGCCCCGGTGAAGAAGCCGCCGCCCTTGACCGGCGGCAGCTGCGCCGGATCGCCCAGCACGAGGATCGGCACGCTGAACGAAAGCAGGTCGCGGCCCAGATCCTCGTCGACCATCGAGCATTCGTCGACGATGACCAGCGCCGCCTTGGCGACGTCGCTCTGGCGGTTCAGCGTGAACTGCGGATCGCCCTCGCCGTCTGATTTCGAGCGATAGATCAGACTGTGGATCGTCGACGCGCCCACGCAACCGCGTGCGCGCAACATCAGGGCCGCCTTGCCGGTGAAGGCCGCGAAGCGCACCTCGCCGTCCAGTCCCTCCGCGACATGGCGGGCGAGGGTGGTCTTGCCGGTGCCGGCATAGCCGAACACGCGGAACACCTGCGGGCTTCCCGCCTTCAGCCAGCGCGCGATGGCCGAAAGCGCCGCATCCTGCTGCGGCGACCAGCGCATGCCGCCGTCAGGCAGCCTGGCGCGCGACGGAACCGCCCGCCTTGGCCAGTCGCACGACCTTGAAGTAGAGGCCCTCGCGCACGGATTTCAGCTCGATGCCGCCATGCGTGGTCGCCCATGCGAGGATACGGCTGAGCCTGAAGTTCGAACTCCAGCCGATCCTCGCGACCAGAGGCGCCAGACTGTCCTCGACCCGCGCCTGCAGACCGTCTTCGGCGCCGAGCCGGCTTGCGATGACGATCTCGCCGCCGGGCCGCAGCACGCGGGCGATCTCGGTCAGCGCGGCTTCGGGATCGGGGACGAGCGTGATCACGAACGGAACCGTGACGGCGTCGAACGTGACATCGGGGAAGGCGAGACAGCAGGCGTCCATGGCCGCGAAGCCGCGCACGTGGCTGAGCGCCTGCCGCTCCACCTTCTCCACTGCCTTCGCCAGCATCGGCACGGAGAGGTCGATCCCGACCACGTCCGTGCCGGCCGGATAATAGCGCAGCGCCAGCCCCGTACCCACGCCGACTTCGAGGATTCTCGGGCCGACCGCAGCTGCGGCCGCCGCGGCGCTCCGCTGCGCGGGCTCCAGCAGCTTGAGGTAGACCCGGTCGTAGATCGAAGCCCAGCGGGCGTAGATGCCTTCCTGTTCGCGCAGGTCGTAGCGGACGCCCATCGTGCCCTCCGGCTCAGGCAGCCTGGGAGGCCGGGGCCGATCCGCCCGCGGCCGAAACGATGGTGCCGCCACCGAGTACCCGCGCGCCGCCCGCCTCGTCTGAATAGAAGACGCAGGCCTGGCCCGGCGCGATCCCCTCCTCGCCATGGGGCAGGTCGACCACATAGCCGCCGGCGGCGCTGCGCAACACCGCGGCACGCGGCGCGCGGGTCGACCGGATGCGCACCGCGACCCCGATGCCGTCGGGTCCGATGCCGTCGTCACCGAGCCAGTTGACGTCCCTGAGCACCAGCCGATGGGCGAGAAGAGCCTCGCGCGGGCCGACCACGACGCGTGCGGCGGCTGCGTCGATCCTGACCACGTACAACGCTTCGCCCGACGCGATGCCGAGGCCACGGCGCTGACCGACCGTGAAATTGAGCACGCCCGCATGACGACCCAGCACACGGCCGTCGACATGCACGACGTCGCCTGCGCCGGCGGCCCCCGGCTTCAAGCGCTCGACCACCTCGGTATACCGGCCGGACGGCACGAAACAGATGTCCTGGCTGTCCGCCTTGTCGGCGACCTCGAGACCGTGGCGCCGGGCCAGCGCGCGGGTTTCCGACTTCTCGCGATCGCCCAGCGGAAAGCGGAGGCGGTCGAGTTGCGCAGCCGTCGTCGCATACAGGAAATAGCTCTGGTCCCGCGCCGGATCGGCTGCGCGGAACAGGCCGCGCCGGCCGTCGGACAGCCGGCGGCTCGCGACGTAATGACCGGTCGCCAGAACGTCCGCGCCGAGGTCCTCGGCCGTGGCGAGCAGGTCGCGGACTTTGATGCGGCGGTTGCACTCGACGCAGGGGATCGGCGTTTCGCCCGCGACGTAGCTCGCGGCGAAGCGCTCGATGACCTCGGTGCGGAACCGCTCCTCGTAATCGAGCACGTAATGCGGGATCCCGAGACGATCGGCCACGGCCCGGGCATCGTGGATGTCCTGGCCCGCGCAGCATGCGCCCTTGCGGTGCAGTGCCGCGCCGTGATCGTAGAGCTGGAGCGTGATCCCGACGACGTCGTAGCCTTCGTCACGCATGAGCGCGGCCACGACCGATGAATCGACGCCGCCCGACATCGCAACGACGACACGCGTCTCGGACGGCGGCTTCGGCAGGTCGAGAGAATTCAACGGTTCGGCTGCGCGCATGGCTCTGACGAGGGTTTCCGTCCGATGTAGCCGTTCCGGCACGATGTTGCCAGTCCGCGGGCACCGGAGCCCGGCATGATTTGCCGGGCGAGCCTGCACGAACTGCCGGCCGTCCGCGGCATGCCGCGCTCGGAAGCGTGCCCACGATTGAAATCACTGGACTTTCGCTCGCGTGATCGATGGCACGGCGGTTGCGAAGCGGGCGGGCACAGTCCTCACGAGTACCCGCGTCATGAGTTCAGACCTGTCCATCGCCACAGCACTGCTCCCCCAGCGTCCGGCGCCGTCGACACGGGAACCCGTCGAGCGACCGCTTGACGAAGGACGTCGCTTCGAGGACGTCCTCGCGGCCGAGGCCAGCCGGCCTCCGCCGGCTCGCGCCGACGCGCCCGAGCGTGTTTCGCGCCGTTCGGTCGACGAAAAAGCCGCTCGTGCCAGGTCGGAGGCCGACGCCGTACCGAGGACCGAACCTTCGAGCCAGGAGCCCGACGCGCTTCCTGCACCGACGACGGTTGCCGAGGCCGCGTCCGGCCAGGCCGGCGCGGTCACCGACGCCGCCGAGGCTGCGGGCTCGCAGGCGATCGCCGAGGCCGTCGATGCCGTCGATGCCGCCATCGCGCCCGAGACGACCGGTCAGGAGGCAGCTGCTGCTACGGCCGTCCCCGACCCGGCCCCGTTGCAGCCGGAGACGCCGACGGCGCCGGCGGCAGGGGTGGTCGTGACGACCACGCTGTCCGAAGGCGAGACCGAGGCGGAAGGCAGCGCCTCCACCGTCGCGGACGACGGGGTGACGAAGGCCGGCGCGCGTTCGCTGCCCGATCAGGCGTCCGGCGTCGCGCATGAACGCGCCCATGGCGCGCGCGGCGCCGAACGGAGCGCCTTCGGTCAGGCTCGCGCGGCCGAGGTGAAGCCCGAGAAGACGGACAAAGTCGCGGCAACTGGTGAAGCGGCTGCGACCGAACCCGGACAGAAGCCCGCCGAGGCGGCACCTGAGCCTGCCGTCGCGCGTTCCACGGAGGCCGTGGCCGTCGCGGCGCGGCTCGATCCGGGGTCGACGCCCGCCACCTTCGCGCAGCAGCTCGACGCCGCGACGGCGCGGGCGACCGGACAGCCCGCCGCCGCACCTGTCAACGCCGGCGCACCATCAGCCGAGGCCGAGCGCAGCGCGACACTCCAGACCCTGCCGATCGAGATCGGTGTTCGCGCGCTCAAGGGCGCGAGCGAGTTCACGATCCGGCTCGATCCCGCCGACCTCGGCAAGGTCGAGGTGAAACTCGCCGTCGACGAGGACGGCAGCGTCAAGGCGAGGATCGTCGTCGACAGGTCCGAGACGCTGAACCTGCTCAACCGCGACGCCCGGACGCTGGAACGCGCCTTCGATCAGGCCGGGCTGAAGACCTCGCCCGACTCGCTGGAATTCTCCCTGCGTGGCGACGGCACAGGCCGCGACGCGCAGGGCCGCCACTTCGCCGAGGAGATGCGGACGACCACGTCGGGCCGCAACACCGAAACCCAGGGCGAACCGCCCGTCCTCATCGACGCCGCCGCGCTCGCGCAGCGGTATCTCGGCCGCTCCATCACCGGTCTCGACATCCGCATCTAGGAAGGACTTCCCGATGACCACGTCACCGATCCAGACCGTCAACCAGAGCGTCTCCGACCGCGTCACCGCCGCGTCCAACACGGCGCGATCCTCGACGAGCGCGACGACGACATCGGCCGCGGTGACCGACGGCAAGACGCTGGCCAGCAACTTCGACCAGTTCCTCAACCTGCTGACGACACAGCTGCGCAACCAGAGCCCGCTCGATCCGCTGGACACCAACCAGTTCACGCAGCAGCTCGTGCAGTTCTCCCAGGTGGAGCAGCAGCTCAAGACCAACGATCAGCTTTCGGCCATCCTGACGGCGGTGAAGGGGAACACGAAGAAGCTCGATCCGGCCGCCGCGTCCGGCCTGCTCGGCAAGGTCGCCACCTACGACACGTCGGTCGCGCGTGTCGGAACGACCGGCGGGGCGTGGAGCTTCGAGGCGGAGAAGGATGCCGCCGCCGCGACGGTCACCGTGACCGACGAGGCCGGCAACGTGGTCTACACGCAGACGGGAGCGCTCAAGGCGGGCCTTCAGGTCTACAACTGGAACGGCCTCAGGCCGGACGGCACCCGGGTCCCCGCCGGCAGCTACACCCTGAACGTCAACGCCAAGGACGCGGCCGGCAACGCCGTCACGATCCGGACCGAGCGGAGCGGCGTCGTCAATGCGGTCGACGTCTCCGGCACCGAGGAATTCGTCCGGGTCGGCGACCAGACCATCCCGCTGACGCGGATCAGGACGGTCGCGGCTCCGTCGTGACGTTCGGCCGGTCGAGACCCATGCCCGGCGCCTAGCGATGATTGCAGCAGCGGCATGATTCACGCCAGCATCCAGCCCACAGCAAGTGCGGCCGGTCCATCGTTTTTGACGGTTTCGCTTAGGCAAATCTTAAGCGCGGCTGCTTACCCTACGCATGAGTTAGTTCGGTTGCGTATGAGTGAGTATCCAATGACCGAGCCGATGCGCACGCGCGTCAAGTACGTCATAGGCCCCGACGGGAGCCCGTTGACGATCGCC
>CAZVMY010000022.1:0-15524 GCA_964628955.1 uncultured Methylocystis sp. | reverse complement strand
ACAAAAACAAAAAACAGCATACCAGAATTAAAATTCAGAATTCAGTACAAACCTATCCTCATCAAAACTTACGACACCACCACAAGCAGCACCGGCGCGATCGATGGAGAGAGCAGGGCGTTCATGGCGCCTCCGGGCCAGGGTGGTGGTCAGCCGAAGCGCAGCTTCATGGTCAGGATGCTGCTGATCAGGACCATGGTGACGAGATTCGCGCCAATGAGCGGCCAGCTTCCGATGAGCAGGCCGTAGAGCAGCCAGAGCAATATCCCTGCCAGCAGTGTCGCATGGGTGACGAGCGAGATGTCGCGCGTCTGCCGGCTCCGGAGCGTCTTCAGGGCCTGCGGGACATAGGCGATCGTCGTCAGGAAAGCGGCGATGCCGCCGACCACCTCGATGGCAAGGGAGGGCATGATGTTGTCCGAGAAGGCAGCGTTACCTTCGCTGCCGGACGCCTCAGACCGCGTTCCGGCGCGGATTACAAGGCAAATCTTGGTTCGAAGCCGTTCGTTCACGCTTCACGGCGATTGCGTCCGGCGCTCGGGATGAATGCGCGGACGCGGCTGGACAAAGGCAGGCGCCGGTGGCTTGTTCCCGGAACGCCGAAGCAGGCCGGAATGGATGGAGAGGAACGATGAGACAGGTCACGTCGCAACATCCCTTCGCCTCCTGCCGCGGATTCGTGGCGTCCGCAGAACGGATCGTCCGAAGTGGAAGGATGGTCGTTCTCGGTGCCGCGCTGATCGCCGGCGCGGCCCTGACCGGTCCCGTCCGGGCGCAATCGGGGCAGGTCGTCCTCGAGAACCTGTCGATCTCGCGTGGCGCCGACCGGCCGACGGTGACGATCCCGCGGATCGAACTGACCGGCACGAACCTGACGCAGGACGAAGCCGCCAGGCTGTTCGGCGGCGGTTTGCCCTCCGCCGAAGCCGCAGCGCTCGCCAGGAGAACGAAGGCCGTCAGCCTGCGCATTCCCGAACTGACGCTCGCCAACAAGGACGGGCGGGTCGTCGTCCGCGACATCGCCGCCAGCGACGTCGACGCCGGCAAGGTCGCACGGTTCACGATCGCGGCGGTCGAGGGCGGCATCAGCTCGGCAAATGGTCTCATCCAGATCAAGTCCGGGGCGCTGGCCCTGACGGGACTGGAACTCCCCGGCCTGCTGGACGCGCTGGCGAACGGCAGCAGCGATTTCGGCTCGGTTATCCTGACCGGCTTCGAACTGGCGAGCCTGGAGCTCGGCATCCCCGATGCGCAGGTGCCGGCTACTGCCGCAGGCGGCAACACGACCGCGATCCGGTTGGGACCGGTGCTCGGCACCACGTTCTACAGCGGTGCCATCCCGCTGCGCTCCACCCTCGACATCAGAGGTGTATCGGTAGTGCTTCCGCCGGCATCCGCCCAGGCACGGACGCTCGTCGACATCGGCTTCGATCGGCTCGAGGGCTCGCTGAGCTTCAGCGCGCTCTACGACCCTGCGCAGCGGAGCATCGAGATTCAGGACTACACCGTCGACGGCGCAGGAGCCGGAGCCGCGTCCCTGAAGCTCCGCCTCGGCGGTCTTGCGCCTGAGGTGTTCTCGGGCGCGAGCGCCGAGCGTCTCGCGGCGCTGATACAGGGCAGCGTCGTGGACGCGTCGCTGCGTATCCGCAACGGCGGCCTGTTCGAGAAGCTGTCGGCCATCACCGCGCGGCAGCAGGGCAAGACACCCGACGCGATCCGTCAGGAATGGAGCGCGCTGGCGACGCTGGTCATCCCCGCGATGCTCGGCGGCGATCCGGCGGCGACGGCGATCGCCGATGGGATCTCGCGCTTCATTGCCAATCCGACGGCGATCACGCTCGCCATCAAGGGGAAGAGCGCGCCGGTTCCTGTCGCCGCACTCGCCGGCGTCTCCGATCCTTCCGGGTTCCTCGCGCTGTTCGACGTCGCCGTCACGACGGATGCTGCGGCGCTGCAGCCTGGCGGTCCCGGCCAGCCCGGGCGCGTGTCTCCGCCGGCAGCGGGCGCCCCGGGTACCGCGCCGCTCGCGCTGGCACCTCAGGGGGCGGCGCCACGGCGCCTGACGGGGCTCGCCGCCTGGAACGCCCTCGTCGGCAATACGATCACCGGCAAGAACGACGACGACGTCGAGATCGTGGAGCTTTTCCGGCGGGACGGGACGTCGCGACTCCTGATCGGAAACAAGATCCAGACCGGAAAATGGGCCGTGAAGGGCCAGAAGGTCTGTTTCGAGTATCCGGCTGACGACGAGGAGACCTGTTACGGGCTCGAAGTGTCGGGCGCGATCGCGACCTTCACAGAGGACGACGGCAGCGGACGGCGCTACACCATCCTGCCGGGCAACCCGAAGGCGCTGTGACGGCGATGCAGGGCCAGGAAGGGCCTGTCACCCGCGTTCTGCGGGACGGCGTTTTCGTCGTCACCGTCGAGAGCCCGCCCGTCAACGCGCTTTCGCACGCCGTCCGGGAGGGCCTCCTGGCGGCCGTCGAGGCTGCCGCGGGCGATGCCGCCGTCGAGGCGGTGGTGATCTCGGCAACCGGGCGGACGTTCATGGCCGGCGCGGACATCACCGAGTTCAAGCTGCCGCCGCGCGCGCCGCTGCTGCCCGATCTGATCAACGTCATCGAGGCCACGACGAAGCCGGTGGTGGCCGCGCTGTTCGGCTCCGTTCTCGGCGGTGGTCTCGAGGTGGCGCTCGGCTGCCACGGCCGGGTGGCACTGGCCGGCACGAGACTCGGGTTGCCCGAGGTGACGCTCGGCCTCCTGCCCGGGGCCGGTGGCACGCAGCGGCTGCCGCGGCTGATCGGCGTCGCTGCGGCGCTCGACATGATCGTGGGCGGCGCACCGGTGTCCGCGGCCAGCGCGCTCGAACTCGGCCTGGTGGATCAGGTGGTGGACGCGGACGTCGAGGCGGCCGCGATTGCGCTCGCGCGGGTGCTCGCCGCGTCCGGAGTTCCGCCACGCCGCGTGTCGGCGCTGCCGATCGACCGGTCGGGCGTCCCCGAAAGCCTGTTCGAGGACCGCCGCCGAAGCCTCGGCCGGCATCCAAGCGGACCGGTCGCGCCGCTCAACTGCATCGCCGCCGTCGAGGCAGCGATGACGATGCCGTTCGAGGCAGGCCAGCGGCGCGAGCGCGAACTCTTCGGTGAATGCGCGGCCAGCCCTTACGCGAAGGCTTTGCAATACGCGTTCTTCGCCGAACGCGCCGCGGCGCAGGTGCCCGGCGTCGATCGCGGTACGCCGACCCGGCCCATCGAGTCCGTGGGCGTGATCGGCGCCGGCACGATGGGGGCCGGCATCGCGGTCGTGTTCGCCGGTGCCGGACTGGAGGTGACGCTGGTCGATGCGGACGACGCTGCGCTCGGCCGGGGGCGGGCGCATGTCGCGACGGTCTACGACGGCCTCGTCAAACGCGGCCGGCTGACTGCGGCCGAGGCCTCGGCCCGACAGGACCGGATCACGCCGACGCTCGATTTCGGCGCGCTCGCGACCTGTGACCTCGTGATCGAGGCAGTCTTCGAGTCGATGGCGGTGAAGACCGACGTCTTCCGTCGGCTGGATCGGGTCGCAAAACCCGGCGCGATCCTCGCGACCAACACCTCGACCCTCGACGTCAATGCGATCGCCGCGGTGACCGACCGGCCGGCGGACGTGCTCGGCCTGCATTTCTTCAGTCCCGCCAACGTGATGACGCTGCTCGAGGTGGTCCGCGCGCGGGAGACCGCGACGGAGGTGATGGCGACGGCGATGGCGCTGGCCAAGCGCATCGGCAAGGTCGCGGTCCAGTCGGGCGTCTGTTACGGCTTCATCGGCAACCGGATGCTGCACGCCTATCAGTTCGAGGCCAACCATCTGCTGCTCGAAGGGGCGCTCCCGCACGAGATCGACGGCGCGATGCAGCGCTGGGGCATGGCCATGGGGCCGTTCGCGACCTCCGATCTCGCCGGCGTCGACGTCGGCTTCCGTATCCGGGAAGAGCGCGGCCTGCCGTCGGAACGCCGGCAGGTCTACGCCGTGCCGGACGCGCTGTTCGCGATGGGCCGCTACGGTCAGAAGACCGGAGCCGGGTTCTACCGATACGACGCTGGCGGCAGGGTTCCGCAGCCGGATCCGGCCGTGATGGCGCTGGTCGAGGCCGAATCGGCGCGACTCGGCTTCCGGCGTCGCGCGATCGGAGAGTACGAGATCCGCGACCGGCTGTTGCTGCAGCTCGCCAACGAAGGGGCGAGGCTGCTCGACGAGGGCATCGCGTTGCGTGCCTCGGACGTCGATGTCGTCTGGCTGAAGGGCTACGGCTTTCCCGCCTGGCGCGGCGGCCCGATGTGGTCGGCCGAGGCGGAGGGGCTCCGGGCCGTCGTGAGGAGGATGTGCGCGTTCGAAGCCGATCACGGCGCGCGCTGGACGCCGTCGCCGCTGCTCGTCCGCCTCGCCGAGCAGGACAAGAGCTTCCGCGACGCCTGACGCTCAGGCCTCGGGATGATCGCGCGCGATCGCCTCGGCCAGAACGACGTCCTCGGGCGTGTTCGCGTTGAAGAACGGGTCGTAGGGTTCGGCGGCCCAGGCGGCGGCTGCGACACCGTGACGGGCGGTCCAGCGGTCGATCTTGCGCAGTTCCTCGACCACGAGCGCGCGCCGGAGATCGTCGCGCAGCGCCACCGACCAGAGGCCGATGACCGGATGGGCCTGCCCGGCCGATTCGGCGCAGGCCAGCGGGGCACCTGCCGTCAGCCGGGCCGCATGAAGCCGCGATACCAGATCGCCGGGGAGGAACGGACAATCGGCGGCGACGCTGGCGACCCAGGCGATCTCCTGCCGGGTATCAGCCACGTGATCGAGTGCGGCCAGGATGCCGGCGAGCGGCCCGGCGAAGCCGCCCACGCTGTCCGCCACCACCGGCAGGCCGAACGGGGCGAAGCGGGACGGGTCGCCGTTGGCATTGAGCGCCAGGCCGGTCACCTGCGGACGCAGCCGCTCCACGACCCGCAGCAGGATCGTGCGATCGCCGACGACCTTCAGCGGCTTGTCGCCGCCACCCATGCGTCGCGACAATCCGCCGGCGAGGATGACCCCGAAGGTCGGCGGATGCTCAGTCGTCGTCACGGGCGCCCTTGCGACGCTGGCGATCGTCGCCCCCGGCCGCGGCGGCCTCGTCGGCGGCCTCATGGTCGAAAATGATCCGGTCTCCGCCGGAGAGCGCCAGAAACCGGTGGCCGCGCGCGCGGCCGATCAGCATCAGCCCCGCCTGCCGGGCGAGTTCCACCCCCCAGGCGGTGAAGCCGGACCGCGAGACGAGGATCGGGATGCCCATACGGACCGTCTTGATCACCATCTCCGAGGTCAGGCGCCCTGTCGTGTAGAAGATGAGGTCTTCACCGCTCACCTTTTCGCGGAACATCCAGCCGGCGATCTTGTCGACGGCGTTGTGCCGGCCGACGTCCTCCATGTAGACGAGCGGCCGATCCTCGCGGCAGAGCACGCAGCCGTGGATCGCTCCGGCCTCGAGATAGAGCGACGGCGTCCTGTTGATGACGTGCGTCAGCCGGTACAGCCAGGACGTCCGCAATGGCGTCCCGGTCAGGGCGACGCCGGCCATGGCCTCCATCATGTCGCCGAAGGCGGTGCCCTGGGCGCAACCCGAGGTGAGCGTGCGCTTCCGGAGCTTCTCTTCGAAATCGGTCGTCCGATCGGTGCGGACCACCACGACGGACAGGTCATCGTCATAGTCGACGCCGCTTACGACGTCGTCCAGCCGTAGCATCGACTGGTTCAGCAGATAGCCCAGCGCCAGCAGTTCGGGATGGTCGCCGATCGTCATCATGGTGACGATCTCGCGCGCGTTCAGGAACAGCGTCAGCGCGCGCTCGACCGTGACCTTCGTCTCGACGGGCCGTCCCATGTGGTCGATTCCCGCCACCCTGGCGGTCAGACGCGGATCGGCCGGATCGGGCGCGACGACGTATGGGTTTGTCAGGTCGTCCATCCTCCGTATGTTGAGGGGATCGCCGCCCGAGGCAAGGGCGGAGCCATGACGGAACCGCGCTGCCTCGTGACCGACATCCTGCTCGACCTCCGCGGCCTCAAATGTCCGCTCCCCGCCCTCAAGACCCGCAAGGCGCTCGGCCGCGCCGTCGCGGGCGACGTGCTCGTCGTCGACTGCACCGATCCGCTGTCGGTGATCGACATCCCGGCGCTCGTCGCCGAGACCGGCGACGTGCTCGAAGCGACGGAACGTCAGGAGGCGCTGCTGCGGTTCCGCATCCGGAAGACGGGGCGGGCAGCAGCGTGACGGTCCGGCCGGTAAGGTTCTTCTTTTGCTTCGCGTTCTCCGTGATGTTCGCCGTCGCGGGTGCCGTCGCTGGCCAGGCGGCCGAGCTGCGCGCGCATGGCGGGCCGGTCCGGGCTCTGGCGATCGCGCCCGACGGGGCCTGGGCGGTATCGGGCGGTTTCGACAGTTCGGTCGTGCTCTGGGATCTGGCGACGGAGACGGCGACGTCGATCCGGCGCGTGCATCAGGCGCCCGTGACGGCGATCGCGATCCTCGATGGTGATCGCTTCGTTTCGGCCGGCGACGACGGTTCGGTTCTCGAATGGTCGCGCACGCACGTCCAGCCGACGGCGCGGACGGAAGCGACCGGCAACCCGGTCGTGGGGCTGGCCGCGGTTGCGGGCGTGGTCGTCACCATCGGCGCCGACCGTACGGTCCGCGCGGCCGGGCGTGATTCGGCGGCCGGAGCGCCGCTCGCCGAACTGCGCGAGATGCCCGTCGCGCTGGCCCGGTCGGTGGACGGGCGGGTCATCGTCGCGACCGCGACCGGTTCCCTGCTCGCGTTTCCGGCCGGTGACGGACTTGCAGCCAGTGACGGACTTGCGGCCGGGCCGCCGGTGTCGCTGGCCGAGCTTCCGACGGTTCCCACAACGCTCGCCGTCGCGGCCGATGGCGACGTTCTCGCGGGCGGGGCGGACGGCCGGCTCTACGTCCGCAGGGCCGATGGCAGCGAGCGCCGCACGATCGAGGTCCAGAACCTGCCGATCACCTCGCTGGCCTTGTCGCCGGACGGAACGCTGGTCGCCGCGGCCGGCCTGCGCGGCGCCGTGACGATCCTCGAGCGCTCGACCGGCGCGCCGGTCTCGACCCTCGTCGGACCCGGGCTGCCCGTGTGGTCGCTGGCCTTCCAGCCCGACAACCTGACGATCCGGACGGGCGGCAGCGACGGCGTCATCAGGCGCTGGAATGCCCGTACCGGTCAGCCGGAGGTGCCGCCGACCGCCCCGCGCCCCGACTTTCCGCGTGGCGAGGGCAACGAACGCGGGGCGCAGGTGTTCCGGGCCTGCCAGGCCTGTCACAGTGTGACGCCCGACGGCGGCAACCGGGCGGGACCGACGCTGCACGGGGTCTTCGGCCGCCGGATCGCCAGCCTGCCGGGCTATGTCTTCTCGGAGCCGTTGACCCGGCTGGAGATCGTCTGGTCGGCCGAGACGATCTCGCGGCTGTTCGAGCTCGGCCCGTCGACGGTCACGCCCGGCACGAAGATGCCGGAACAGACGATCGGCGATCCCGAAGACCGCAAGGCGCTGGTCGAATGGCTCGAAAGGGTCACGCGCTGAGGCGTCAGAGATCGTCGTCGAAGAGCTTCTCGTAGTCCCGCGCACCGTGGATGATGCGGAGAATGCCAACATCCTTTTCAACCATGTAGAAGATCAAGTAGCGACCGACACGAAACCGTCTGATCTGCCCCGCTTCGCTCTCGATAATGACAGGATGGCGAGGTGGATGAGACGCAACTCCGAGTCAAGCTACGCGCAAACGGCGCACGAGTGCCACAGCATGCACTGCTGAATTCTAGCAAATGAAGTCACCGATATCTTCCAGATCGATGTCGGCCTGCTTCGCGAAGCGTACCTTCACTCTCCACGTTCCACCGCGATCGACTGGTATCTTTTCTCCAGCCGATCGAACACTTCCTCTGCCGGGATCACCCGTCCGGCCCGGATGTCCGCGAGGCCGATCGCCAGTTCGGCTTCCAGCCTGCCAGGTTTCTTTTCCCGCCCCTCGACCAGCCGCAGGCCTTCCCGCAAGACCTCGCTCTTGGAGCCGTATCGGCCGCGGGCGACGAGGTCGTCCATCAGTTTTTCGAGGTGTTCGCCCAGCGCAAAGCTGATCGCCATAACGTTCTTCAGCCGAGATCCATAATGGTTATGGAATGCTCTCCGGCAGGCACTCTATGCCTCGCCGAGCGGGTCCTTGCCTTCCAGCAGCGCCCGTTCGCGCAGATAATCGTCGGTGGTCCTCACGCGCGGCCGTTCCGGGCCGGCATAGGGATCGGCCTTCTCCTGCACCATGCGGTCGACGCGGCAGTCATCGCACATGCGCACGACGTCGAGCCGGCCGGCGTTGGCACCAGAATACATCCAGTGTCCGGCGAGCTTGGCCGTGATGCGCTCGATGGTCGAGCGCGTTCCGAACGCCTTGCCGCAGGATACGCAGTTGAACGGATCCTCCTGCTTCAGCACAACGGGTGGCGCGCCGAAGGCCGGGAAGTTGAGGCGCGGCTCGAGCGTGATCACCTTCTCCGGACAGGTCGCTGCACACAGGCCGCACTGCACGCAGAGGCTCTCGTCGAACCGCAGCATCGGCCTGTCGGGGTTGTCGCCGAGCGCCGAGGTCGGGCAGGCGGAGACGCAGGACAGGCAGAGCGTACAGCCCGCCTCGTCGACCTCGACCCTGCCGAACGGCGCGCCGGGCTGCAGTGCGACCACTGGCGCGGGGACGGGAGCAACGCGGTGCAGTTCGCGCAGCGCCAGCGTCGTCGCCTGCCGCGACCGTCCGGACGCCATGAACCGGGACGGTTCGGCGGCCGAGACCCTGATTGGATCGTCCCGCAGCCTCGCTGACAGGACGTCGGGATCGTCGGCATCGACGATCTGGATGCTCCCCGCCGCGAACCCCTGGCTGACGGCGACATCTTCCATGAGCGCCACCGTGCGCCGCAATCCTTCGATGTCGTGCCTGGGCCGTTCGCGCGTCAGCAGCCTGACGCCCGCCGCGCCATGGGCGAGGGCTGCGGCGACGGTGGACGGACCGATCTGCGTCACCTCGTTGACCTGGAGAGGGATGACGTGGGCCGGGAGCCCTGCGCCATGGCGGGCCAGCGCGTCGACGAGATCGACTCCGTGCGTCTCGTCGTGCAGCAGCAGCACTGCGCGGGAACCGCCGGCATCCGAGTAGGCGAGCAGCGCCTTGCGCACCCGCGCCATGAGGACGTCCGCCGGCGGCAATGCGTAGCCCGCGGCTCCCGTCGGGCAGATCGCGGCGCAGGCACCGCACCCGGCGCAGATCGCTGCATCGATCCCAACGCTGTCGCCCGCAGGCGTGATCGCACCCGTCGGGCAGAGGTCGAGGCAGCGGGTGCAGCCGGTGATGCGGGATCGTGAATGGGCGCACAGATCGGCCTTGAAATCGACGTACCGGGGCTTGTCGAAAGTGCCCACCAGATCGACGGCGTCGAAAAGCAGCCGCTCGACCAGGGCCGAGGTGCCGGGGTCGGCCCGCAGATACCCGGGCCTGAGCTCGTGCGCCGGAAACAGCGGTGGCTCGCCCGACAGGTCGACGAGAATGTCGCAGCGCGATACCGCGCCGTCCCGGGGCGCACCGAACACGAGACGGTCGCGCGACGAGGGCGCGGCGAGCGCGAAGCCGTCCAGCGTGACCTCGAAGGCGCCCAGATGCCCCCGCGCGTTGCGGGCCCGACCGCGGCCGATCGGAAACTCGGCGCGGTGCGGCGGCGTGGCGGAGGGGTCGATCAGGATCAGCGTCACGTCGAGCTTCGCCTGGAGCCGGAGCGCGGCTGCGACCGCGACCTCGCCGCGGCCGTAGACGAGTGTCACGCCGGCGCTTTCCAGCGTGACGGGAGGCACGTCCGGCGTCGGCACCGTCGCCGCGGCCAGGAGCGCGGCCATCTTCGGGCCTGCGGCGGCGCCCTCGGTCGACCAGCCGGCTGTCTCGCGAATGTTGGCGAAACGCAAGGTCGCCGGCAGATTCTCGCGTTCGGCCGTGGTGAGGAACAGGTGCCGCATCTGCGTGCAGCCGACGATCACTTCCCCCGGCCTTTTCGCAGCTGCGCGGAAGCGATCGAGTTCACTGCCGCAGAGTTGGCGACAGCGTGTCGGCTCGGTTCCGGTGCTCTGGGCGATGGCCGCCAGATCCGGCTGCATCGTCTCCTCGCAGGAACACAGCAGGATCGGCTGCCTGCCGGCGCTGTCGCGGTTCTCGGAGGTGCTGGGGTCGGACATGACGGACGTCTCCGGCGGGCTGCTGGCCCGCTCTCTCCCAATCGGCGTCGCGCTTTTTGCTTCGCGTCTGGAACCGCTATAAATCAGCAATGATGCACGACACAAAGTCCGCGCTGCGGGGCGGCCTCGACCTGCCGCCTCCCTATTCACTGCTGACGCTGCGCGAGCGCGACGATGCGTTCGTTCACGCGAAGCGCGTCGCGCCCGACGCAGGCGCCGGTACGCTGGTCTGGGTGCGGCGTTTCGACGTGGTGGAGTTCGCCGTGGTGCTGGAACCGGACGAGCCGTGGCCCGGCGCCGGCCGTGCGCTGTTTGCCGGCATGAACGCGCTCGGCGATGCGCTCACCGTGCATGCGCCGCCGGAGCGCCTCGTGAGCTTCGACTGGCCGGACGCGGTCCGCATCGATGGGGGCCTGCTTGGTGGTGGGCGTCTCGGCGCGCCCGAGGACGTGGCTCGGGGCCGCGTGCCGGAGTGGCTCGTGTTCGGGGCGACGCTGCGCACCGTGGTCATGGGGCTGCGCGAATCCGACGACTGGGCGGGGGGGACTGCGCTCGAGGTGGAGGGCTTCGAGGATCTGGATGCGGGTGCGATCGTCGAGAGCTTCGCGCGCCATCTGATGGTCCAGTTCGATCTCTGGCATGAGCGCGGCTTCGCCCCGGTGGCGGAGCAGTATCTCGCGCGGCTCGCTCCGCAGCACGGGGCCACGCGCGGCATCGATATCGACGGCGCGCTTCTCGTCCGGCACGGCGACGCGCGTCCCGACCGGCGACCGCTCGATGCGGCCGCGGTCCCCGGCTGGCTCGATCCCGCGCATGGACTGCCATGGCTGTGAAGCTGCTGCGCACGATCCGGCTCGATCCCTCGGACCGGTTTGCGTTCGAACAGGCGGCCGAGCCGGGCGAGTGGGCCGTCCCCGGCGGCTTCGCCTTCGCCGACGTCGATCTTGCAGGCCTCAGCGGAAAGGCCCGTGTCGCGTTCCGGTCGGGGTTCCTCGGCCTTTCGAGCTTCGGCTGGTCGACCATCGCGGTCGTGGTCTCGGCGAGCCCGGCCGAGTACGAGGAGGCCGTCGCGAGCCTCGCGGCGCATCTGCTGGCCGCTCATGGCGCGCCGGACGCTCCCTCTGCCCGCGGGGCCGCCGAGGACGAGGTGCGGTTCGCGGCCTCGCTCGCCGCCCATCCCGACCAGACTCTCGTCGTACTGCACCGGACGGCGGACGCGGACGGCGTCCGGGAGCAGTTCCGGACCGTCAAGCCCGGACTGAAGTTCGAGACCGAGGCGCCGTTCAGGGCCTTTTCGCTGGTCGAGGTCGCCGACGATGCGCCGACGGACGACGTCGATCTCGCAATCCTGGCCGGAGCGCGGCCATGAACGGGGGCATGAGCGCTGGCATGAGCGCGGCGACGAGCACGGAGCCCGAACCGGCTGACGCGGAGGAGTTCTGGGTTTCGAGCGGTCATCTGCTGCTCGAGCGCAACGCCGACGGCGGGCTCGCCATCACCGACGAGTTCCTGAAGGCGTATCTAGCCCGGCCGGAGATCGTGCCGCCGGACGATGCCTGCCCGGCGGAGCGGGCACTTCACGCGCGCCTGCTGATCGCCCCGACGGACCCGGTGGCCGAGCGGGACATCGATGCGATCCAGGACACCGACGCCCGGGAGAACTGGCGGGTGCTGATCGGCTTCCGCGACCGGCTGATCCGCCATGGAACGGTCGAGGGCGCCTATCTGTCGCTGGTCCGGGGCGGCGTCGGCGCGACGCCGAAGATGTTCCTCGACCAGCTCGTCCACGTCATCCTGCGCAACGCGCTCGATGGCGAGACGGACTCCTTCGTGCTGCGCGCGGCGGAGCTGTTCTTCCGGCCGCAACGGCTCTCGATCCACGACGGCCGCCTGTTGCTCGCCGACGAGGAGGTCGTCGACGGACGCAGGGACGCCGTCGCCCCGGCGCATGCGCTGCATGCTTCGCCGCTGACCGCGATGTTCGGCGCGGCGACGAGCGGCGAACTCGACGTGCTCACGCTCGACAACGCCAGCGATTACCGGGCCCGGTCCGATGCCTTCGACATGGCGCTTGATTTCGCGGAGGACGGCGCGGCGCGGCGGGCGCTCGGGTCGGTGATCGAACGATGGATCGGACATCTGCTCGGCGTCGGCGTCGAGGTCCGGTCGCTGCCGCGGATCGACGATTCCGACTGGGCGTGGTTCGTCGGGCTCGACGCAGAGGCAACAGCCCTCGGCAACCGACTCTGGACCGGCCAGGACGTGGCGGAGGTCGACCGGGCCCGCATCGTCGCGCTCTACGCGCTGCGTTTCGCCGATCCCGCGACCGCCCTGCCGCGGATCGACGGGCGCAACGTCTATCTTCTTCTGGCGATGGGCGAGGACCGTATCGTGCGCATGAAGCCGCAGAACCTGATCGTCGGCCTGCCGCTGGCCGGCCAGGGCAACTGAACCGCCGTGCCCAGCTTCGCCATCGAGGTCGGGATCGTGGTCGAACGGCGCAAGCCGTCCTCGCCCTGGCTGGACTATGCGTGGAGCGCCGTCGCCGTCCTCTCGGAGCCGCCCGCGACGGCGGCCTGGGCGACGCTCGGCGACGGGCGGTTCTACGCCGGGTCGCTGACGCTCTCGCTGCACACGTCCGAGACGGAACACTATCGGACCAACCTGACCAGCGGCGAACCGAAGCTGTGGGTGGTGCTTCGGCCCGAGCGCGCCGAGCCACCGATTCCGATCGTCCACGTCACGGCCGATCCGTTCGAAGGCGAAGCCTATAGCGAAACCGCGACCGAGCAGGTGGACAGCGTGCCGATGCCCACCGATCTCGCGGGCATTCTCGCGGAATTCATCGCGACGCACCACGTCGAACGGCCGTTCTTCAAGCGTAAACGCGACCGGCCCGGCGTCGATGCGCGCGAGCCGGACGGCATGGGCGACGACGAATGAGCGGCTTCCTCTCACGCTGGGCGAAGCGCAAGCTCGAGACGGCCAAGCTCGAGACGGCCAATCCCGACCCTGGTGCATCCGGAGCGGGCGAACCAGGGTCGCCGGTGCGTGTTGGTCGGGGCGAGCCGTCGAGCGATGTCATCCCGGAGCCTCTGCCTCTGCCGTCTCTCGACGACGTGGTGCCCGGCGCCGATCTCTCGCTGTTCATGCAGCCGCACGTTCCGGAGACGCTGCGCAACGCGGCACTCGCCAAGATGTGGCGGAGCGATCCGTCGATCCGCGACTTCATCGAGATGGCGGATTACCAGTGGGACTGGAACACCCCCGGCGGCATGCCTGGATACGCCGAAAGCGTCAGCGGGCTCGATCTCGAGCAGATGGCGCGGCGGATCGTGCACGGGAGCCCCAAGACCCTCATCGAAGGTCAGGCGATGGAGATCAGCGAAACGTCACCGACATCGGCATTAGACTTTAGTCAAGACAGCGAAGACAGCGTGCATGCTGCAACGCGGGATCAGAGCGGGGCGATTGCGCCTGGTGATGCGGAAAGCCTCACGGCGCCCGGCAATCAGGTGGATGAAGACCATGCTGCGACGCAGCATGATGCGTCTTTCGCCGAGCCGGGCGTGCCTTCGCGTCGCAGGCATGGCAGCGCGGTGCCCGATTGATGGGCAGATTGGAACTGCTATAAGACGAACTTATGGAAGCGGTGGCAGAACAAAAACATACGCCGCAATGCTGGCAGGAATGAAAGACTCTGGTCTTCAACAGGCGCTCGCGAGCGTCGGCAGCGTCAGCGCGCTCGCGGATCGTCTCGGTATCTCGCAACCGGCCGTGTCCGGCTGGTCGCGGGTCCCGGCAGAGCGCGTCCTTGCGGTAGAAGCCGCCTCGGGCGTCTCACGCGAGGTTCTGCGTCCCGATCTCTATGAAGCCGCCGAGCGACGGAGCGCGGCGACCGGCGCTCGTGACGGCGTCGACGAGGCGCGCGCGCAGGAATATCGGCTGCTCGGCCTGTTGCTGCGGCAGGCGCCGACGGCCGATCTGCTGGCGCGCCTGTCGCGGATCAAGGGCGACCCGTCACCGCTCGGTCTTGCGCATCTGGCGCTTGCAGACGCCGCTGCCGCGACCGATGCACGGGAGGCCGGCCGCGAGTTCTTCCGGCTGTTCGTCGGCGTGACGCGCGGCGAACTCGTCCCCTACGGCTCCTATTACCAGACCGGGTTCCTGCATGAGCGGCCGCTCGCGAGGGTCCGGGAAGATTTCGTGCGGTTCGGCATCGCCCGGAGCGACGTTTCGCACGAGCCCGAAGATCACGTCGGCATTCTCTGCGAGGTGATGGCGGGGCTGATCGACGGCAGCTTCGACGCGCCGGCCGGTGCCGACAAGGAGTTCTTCGAGCGGCATCTGCGCCCATTCGCGGCGCGCTTCTTCGCCGACCTCGAAGCCTCGTCGGCAGTCTTCTACAAGAGTGTGGCCGTCCTTGGCGGCCAGTTCATCGAGATTGAAACGGAAGCATTCGCGCTGCCTGTCTAGGCTGCGCGCGGGGAGGTCGTCATGGCGGGCATCGCGAACGAAAGACGGAACGAGGCCGGGCTCGAGCGGCGCGGTTTTCTGAAGGCGCTGGGTCTGGGCGCCGGTGCGGCGGCAGCAGGCGTTGCGGTGGCGGATTCGCCGGCCGTGGCCGCCGAGAACCAGAGCGAGAAGACGAAGGCGCGGTATCGCGAGAGCGACCATGTCAAGGCCTTCTATCGCACCAACCGTTACTGAGGAGCGCACCATGCTGACCAAGCGCAGGGACGCCGTTCGTTCCACGTCATCCGCCGCAGCCACCTCCGCATCGGGCGCTCTTCCGGTCGCGACCGAGAGCCGGCGCGGGTTTCTCGACCGCCGCACCTTCCTCGCGCGATCGGGTCTCGCGGCCGGCGGCCTCGCCGCGATGGGGACGCTGACGGCAGGATCGGTGCGCAAGGCCGAGGCCGGCGCCACCAACTTCAAGGAGCCGATCCAGCTCAAGAAGAACATCTGCACGCATTGCTCCGTGGGCTGCACGGTCATTGCCGAGGTGCAGAACGGCGTCTGGGTCGGCCAGGAACCGGCCTGGGAGAGCCCGATCAACCGCGGCACGCATTGCGCCAAAGGCGCGGCGGTGCGCGAACTCGTCCATGGCGACCGCCGGCTCAAGTACCCGATGAAGCTGGTCAACGGCGAGTGGACCCGGATCTCCTGGGATCAGGCGTTCAACGAGATCGGTGACAAGATGACGGATATCCGGACGAAGTCCGGCCCGGAAT